>JAFOYK010000052.1 GCA_017424665.1 Oscillospiraceae bacterium | reverse complement strand
TTTGAAAAACTTATAGAATTTTACAAAAAAGATTACAAATATATCTGAAATTTAATCCGCTGTTCAAAAAAACAACGAATGAAAATCAGATATATTATCAATTTTGACGAAGCCGGATTATACACTATCTTTCCGGAAATTATTGAAATATAACTCTCTTTATAGTATAATATACTTGGTTTATTATATAAATTATAGGAGGCGTAAAAATGGCTTCTAATTACAGCGTTAAGTTTACTAAAATCATCAAGGAATTCAACCTTGAAAAAATCTGGGCGCCGGAAGATATAAGCGATATTAAAATCAGCACGAACGAAGTTAACCGTCCGGGTCTTCAGCTTGCTGGTTTTTATGAACTTTTTGACCCTTCAAGGGTTCAGATAATCGGTAAGACCGAATACAGTTATCTTAAAAATCTCGGCGTAAAAATGTATGAAGCGCTTGATGAATTTCTTTCCAGAAAACCGATGGTAATCGTTGTTACCTGGAACCTTACCGTTTACAGAAAATTCCTTTCCATTGCGGAAAAATATAACGTTCCGATTTACAGAACTTCCGAAATGACTTCGGAATTTATTGCCGGCCTTACTCAGACTCTCAGCGTTGCCCTTGCAAAAAGAATAACCCGCCACGGTGTTCTTGTTGAAGTTTACGGCGAAGGCGTTCTTCTTTATGGCGACAGCGGAGTCGGTAAATCCGAAGTTGCAATGGAACTTATAAAACGCGGCCATCGCCTTATCGCAGACGATGCGGTTGAAATCCGCCGCGTTTCCAACCGAAGCCTTGTAGGAACTTCTCCCGAAAACATCCGCCATTTCATGGAGCTTCGCGGAGTTGGCATTATCAACGCAAGAAACCTTTTCGGTATGGGCGCTGTAAAAAAGAGCGCAAAGCTCGATATGATAATCAACCTTGAACCTTGGGATAACGATAAAGTTTATGACAGAATGGGTGCCGAAGACGTTTATACCAAAGTGCTTGACGTCGAAGTTCCTTTCTACACAATTCCGGTCCAGCCCGGAAGAAACATTGCCGTTATCGTTGAGGTTGCGGCAATGAACAACCGCCAGAAACGAATGGGCAACAATGCGGCCCTTGAACTTATGGAAAGAATCAGCATGCCTTCCTGGGATTATGACGATGATCTCGGCGAATGGGATTCTTACTACGGACTTGATGAATAAGGAGGAGAAGATTTTGGAAAACAAAGCTTTTAAAGATTTTGCCCTTGAGCACGGAATAAAATTTCTTGAGCACGAAGAACTTTCCAAACACACCTCTTTTAAAATCGGCGGCCCCGCCGAAATTTTTGCAAAACCTTCTTCCGAAGAACAGGTTTGTGAAATCGTAAAATTCTGCAAAGAAAACGAAATTCCTCTTCTTCCGCTTGGAAAAGGTTCCAACGTTCTTGTTTCCGATAACGGAATTGCGGGAGTTGTTATGTATTTCGGAAGCGATTTCGGAAAAATCAAGCTTCTTGATGAAGAAACGATTTATTGCGAAGCCGGAACGAGCCTTGGCGCCCTTTGCAATTTTGCCCTTGAAAACGGACTTACCGGTCTTGAGTTTGCTTATGGAATTCCCGGTTCCGTAGGTGGAGCGGTCTTTATGAACGCAGGCGCATACGGCGGCGAAATCAAAGACGTCATTGTTTATGCCGACCACGTTGACAAAAACGGCGAAACCGGAAGATTTGCCGGAGAAGAACTTCAGATGAGCTATCGCCACAGTGCATACAGCGCAAAGGAATATTTCATCACCGGAGCGGCTTTTAAACTTCAGAAAGGCGACAAAGCCGAAATCAAAGCAAAGATGGACGATCTTCTCGGAAGACGTTTTGATAAACAGCCCATGGATAAACCTTCCGCCGGAAGCACTTTTAAAAGACCGGAAGGCGCTTTTGCTTCCGCTCTTATTGACCAATGCGGACTTAAAGGTTATAGAGTCGGCGGTGCGGAAGTAAGCACAAAGCACGCGGGATTTGTTGTTAATATCGGCGGTGCAACCTGTGCAGACGTTCTTGAACTTATCAAAGGAGTTCAGGAAAAAGTAAAAGCGGATACGGGATTTTTCCTTGAACCGGAAGTTGAAATTTTAGGATAACATAAAGGAAAGGGCGGAAAGAAAAATGTCCTTTGCAACAAATTTAAAAGATGAGCTTTGCAAAGATGTTCCCGAGCAGGAAAGCGCCATTCATGCGCTTCTTTACGGTTTCCTGCTTTTTTCTCATAAATTCAGCGCGGATGAAATAAGTTTCGCGGTGGTTCACGAACCCACTGCAAGACTTTTTGCCGAAGCACTTGCGACCCATTGCGGAATTTCCGCGAAAATTGTTTTTCACGAAAGAGCAAGGGGAACGCTTTATAAAGTAAGCATTGAAAAAGCTTCCGAAAGAAGAAAAATTCTTGAAGCTTTTTACCATATGCCCAAAGAACCCAGCCTTCGAATCAACCGCGCGAATATTGAAAACGAGGAAGATGTTCCTTATTTTCTTCGCGGGGCATATCTTGTTTGCGGAAGCCTTACCGACCCGAACAAGGAATATCATATGGAATTCGGCGTAAGTTATATGAATCTCAGCCGAGACCTTTCCACACTTATCGGTGAAGTTCTTTCTCAGCCGAAAAGTACCGTTCGCCGAGGAGCTTACATAGTTTATTACAAGGAAAGTGAAAACATCGAAGATATGATAACTTATATCGGCGCGGTTTTGTCTTCGCTTGAAATGATGAATATAAAAATCGAAAAAGACATTAAAAACAGGGTAAACCGCAGAATGAACTGCGACAACGCCAACATGGACAAAACCCTTAATGCTTCCATGCAGCAGGTCGAAGATATAAATTATATTTTTGAACACAAAGATGAAAGCTTTTTGGCGGATGAGCTTTTGCAGGTGGCAAAACTCCGTCTTGAAAATCCTGAAATGTCTTTAAGAGAACTTTGCGAATCGGTAAACCCTCCGCTTTCCCGTTCCGGAGTTAACCACAGACTTAAAAAAATCGGTGAAATCGCCAACGCTTTAAGAAACGGAAAAATTGAGTGATATGGAACAGATGTATACAAGAAAAGAATTAATTAAACAGATGTTTAAAATCGGAATTCCGGTTGCGGCACAGAACTTTGTTTCTGTGCTGGTAAACATGCTGGATACTATCATGATAGGTTCCGTGGGTGAAGCACAGCTTGGCGCGATCAACCAGGTAAACTCGCTCTATCTTTTCTTCAACATGTTTGTCTGGGGAATAAGCATGGGAACCGTTGTAATCACCGCAAGATATTGGGGACAGCAAAAAATCGACCCCATCCGGGATATGATAGGTCTTGCGATGAAAATAAACGTCAGCGCGGGAATTTTGCTTTCCGCCGTCACGCTTACGGTTCCGCACGTTGTTATGAGAATTTTTGCAAGCGACCCGGAAGTTATCGCATACGGAATAGAATATCTTCGCATTATGGGTTGGTTCTATGTCTTGCCGGCAATTTCCACAACGTTCCTTTCCAACCTGAGAGCAATTCATGACGTTAAAATTTCCGTTGTTGTTTATACAACAGCCTGCCTTACAAACCTTGTGCTCAACTGGGTGCTCATTTACGGAAATCTTGGCGCTCCGAGACTTGAAGTTGCCGGCGCGGCAATTGCAACGGCAATAAGCAAAACTGTTGAGTTTGCTCTTGTGCTCATCTATATGTATAAATTTGAGCACCGTCTTAATTTCAGAATGCATTATATTTTCGCAAAGACAAAACAGTACGTTCCGTCTTTCATTAAATTCGGAATTCCGGTTTTCTTCAGCGAATTTATCTGGGGATTCGGAATGACAATGCAATCCGCTATCCTTGGACAATACAGCAAGGAATTCCTTGCG
>JAFOYK010000077.1 GCA_017424665.1 Oscillospiraceae bacterium | reverse complement strand
GTTTATCTTCGTTCCGTCCGGGTGCGTTCCGAAAGAGGTTGCGTCGCCGCCAAGAGCTGTTACAACAAGAATCGTTCTGTGCCATTCGGTTGCCTTGGTGGAATCAAGTCCGCCGTCGGCGGCATATTCTTCGGTTACTTTCTGCTCAAGTTCTGCAAGATAACCTTCAAAATCGTCCTCGATTCCGAATTCTTTATAAAAAATCGCCGTCCAGTCGCAAACTGCCGTTCCGGCAGAAAAACCTTCGTTTCCGGTAAGGAGCTTTTTGTTTTCTTTAACGCCGAAAAGGTTTTTCTGGCCGATTGCGGTGTTCACCGCAATATCAAGAACAGTTTCTTCCGGTTTTTCGGCATTGCAGCCGGAAAACAACATCAAAAAGGCAAGAATAAATGCGATAATTTTCATGTTTCTTCGCTTCCTTCCTCTGTTTCTTCATCATCGCCGGTTCCCGTTGCGGGAAGAATTTCCTCGTAATAATCTCCGCATTCGCATTCATAAAGAATATATCCGTCCTCGGTTCCGGTGGGTTCGACAACCTCGGCTTCATAATATTCATGTTCGTGTTCTTCGGTTTCAATTTCCTCAATGTAATGCTTTTTGCAGATTGCGCATTCATATTCGATATAATCCGCGCCGCGGCCAATTTCGTAATATTCGTGGTCGAGTTCATAGTATCCGCCGTCGCTCCAGATTCCGCAGTATCCGTCAAGGTTTCCGTTACCGCCGCCGGAGCCGCCGATATCCTTTCCTTCCGCAACGGTGTAGCGGATATAGAGAACGTCTCCGTCCGAAAGATTATAGGCGGAAAGTCCTTTTCCCGGGAAAAGCGTTCCGTTAATGGAATACATCCAGCCGGAGTTTGTGGTGAAATCTCCCGCTAAAAGCGCACCGGAAGGTGCTCCGGTTACGGTGAGCCCATCACGGAGGATAAGTTCCCAAAGTTCCGCAGGAACTTCCGGAACGCCGGAATATCCCGCTACTCCACGGACATAAAATCCGCTTTCGGCTGTGCCGTCAAAAAGAATTTCAACTCCTATATAATCCGCGGCGGTAAGAAGAGTTTTTGCGGCGGTGTCGCCCTGCAAAATCTCAACTTCATATTCCCCGATTATTCCAAGACCCGCGGCGGTGGCGTCGATTACAACGTAAGCAAAACCTATTCCTTCGCCTTCTTCGGTGGCTTTGAATTTGACTTCATATTCACGATAGGCGGAGTTTCCCTCATCGTCCCAGGCAAGAACCGTTACAAAATGGGTTTCCTCCGGCCCGAAATTGAGAACATATTCAAAAGTTGAAGAACCGGTCGGACTGTCTACAACTGTTCCGTCAAGGGTGACTTCGATATGGTCGGAATAGATAACTTTTCCGCTGCTTCTTGCAGAAACGGTGAAGGTGAAATAGCGGTTCGTCATAACCCCGTCATAGCCGTCAAGGTTCGTGACTATCGAAACCCCTTCGCCGACGTTCGGATTCGAAGCATCCGCCTTTGCCGCCTGATAGGTAATTATATACTGCACCGAAGAAACGGTTTTTCCGTCTTCCAAAAGAAAAATGGTGAAATAGTTCGCCCCTATGGCAAGTTTTGTTTCGTAATAATCATCGGCGGTGGAAAGTTTTTCGCCGGAAAAGGAAGTTTCGGAATTCCTGAAATTTATTTCAAGGGAATGTTTTTCGCTTCCGTTTTCGATATAGGCGAAAAATCCGAACATATCGCCGGAAAGTTCGGAAGAAGTGACGATTTTATTTTCAAGATCGGTGACAACAACCACATCGCCCTTTTCCCCTTCGCCGGAAACATCTCCGTTTCCGCTTCCGGCGGAATCTCCGCCGCTTTCGTTATTTATGTTATCGATGTTCGGCTGATTGTTTTCGCTTTGTTCTTCCTTCGGGGATTCCGGAATACTTTCCGGAATCTGCTGGATTTGGTTTTCCTTCGGCGGGTTTTCTTCGTTTTCTCCGGTGGTCTGTTCCATATTCGGAAGAATATTTTCGCCTTTTGAACCGAAAATAACGTCCGGCAAAAGCTTCGGCGCTTCGCCGAATTCCTTTTGCGGAAAAACTTTTGCCGCGCCGGAAATTGTTATAACTACGCCGATGAGCACGGCGAAAATTATCGCCGTGCTCAGAATTTTGGTGAGATTATTTTTGAGCATGATAAGCTCCTTTTATTTTAAAAAATAGGTGCGCCGGTGTTGGGGTTGAATTCCTCAAAATCTCCCGCTGCGGAATCCGCATCCGCAGGACGCTTTGTGGTGATGCTGTATTTTCCAAGAGTGGAACCCGCTTCGTTCTCGAATGTGAGGATTATATCTTCATCTATGTCGTCGGTCATATAGTCAACGGTGAATTCATCGAAATATTTTCCGTCCTTAAGGATGTAATAGGTGATGATATCCTCTTCCTCGACCTTGATTTTAAAGCTTTCGCGAAGCTGGAATGCGTTTACTCCAAGATTCCATTCAATTACAAAATCGCTGTTGATAGGCTGTTTTCCGAAGAAAGTAAGGCTGTAAACAGTGGTCTTTTTATCGGAATCAAGTTCACCTACGGTGTTTTTATAGATGAAGTTAACGCCTTTCTGTCCTTTTGCAATTTCGGGGATAGTGATTTTAACGCCTTCGCCGCAGGAAAGAACCATTTTCTTTCCCGCAACTGCGCGGAAAGCGGTTGTGGAAACAACGGTGGGTTTTTCTTTGCGGATTATGTTTTCTGCAAAAGTATAGTCATATTCCGGTTTTCCGTAGCCGTATTTACCGCTGAGATAATCGGAATATCCTCTTGCGTCCTCATCAAGAACTTCCACAATGTCGTTTGCGGTTGCCCATTTAAGATATTCGTATTCGAAGATGGAAACATCGGTTACGATTTTGTTTTCGGCGCTTGCATATTTGGTTCCGTCTTTTTCTGCGGTGATTTTATAAGTGCCGGAATTGTAAGCAACGCCATAGTTTTCCGGAACGGTTATTTTTGCAACGTAAACAAACTGTTCGCATTTAACTTCGTAATAAGTCACTCTGTTTTCGTCGTTCAGTTTTTCCGCAAGTTTAGCTGCTTTGTCGTAAGTCATGCTTCTTGCAAGACCGTCAAGGCGGCTTTCGTTCGGAGCAAGCTTTCCGGTCATTTTGTTATAAACGCAATAGGTTTCGCCGATACTGCGGTATTTTTCCGGGTCAAAGTCAATAAGCTGACCTTTAAGATATCCGGTGGTGTGGAGTTCGAGCTTATCGTATTCGATATCGGAAAGGATTCCCACATAGAAAACGCCGCCTGCGGGTTTATCCGCAAAGAAAGTTTCGGGGGTATCGATGGTGTTATCGAGCTTTATGGTATCGTTAAGTCTGATTTTGGTCTTGGTGGGTTCTTTTTCCGGAACAAGGTGAACAAATCCGTCGTTTATGGAAAGTTCAATAGTATCATAGGGTTTTTCGTCGCTGCCGACGTTTTCATAAACGATCATGAAGTTTTTATCGCCGCTTTCAAGAGGCTCGGTGGAATATGTTACATAATCGGTGATGTCGCGTTCGGTTCCGTTCATGTAATATGCGGTGACTTTCATTCCGGTGGGGTCAAAGGTTTCGCCGGGTTCATAGCTCATCTTATCCGGATTTTTGGTGACTTCGATATATTCGACCGCGGAACCGACCGCAAAGAGGTGGCCGCTGTCGTTTTTGAAATAAAGGGTTCCGTCTTTATCGATAATCGGGGTGCAGATGCAATACTGCGCCATTTTTTCCGCCGGTTCAAAAACGCTTGCCGCAACGGTATAGGTTTTTCCGTTGGAAGTTTCCTCAACAGTCATCAAAGGTTCGGTAACGCCGGGTTTATCCGCAAGAACGCGGAGTTTTCCGGGAGCCATGTTATCGAAGAAATAGACGTAAACGTAGCCGTCGCTTTCTTCATAATAGGTGGTAAGAGTACCGGTGGTCTGGGGGTAACCCTGGGTCTCGACGGAATATGCAATGCTCCAGGAAGCAAGGTCGATTACGGTGATGTTGTGGCCGGAATAGGGAATAAACTGTCCCTTGCCGGAAACGCCGATATATGCTCTTCCGTTATAGATGGTCGGGGTGCTGGTGCTCATGGGAGGATAATCGGTTCCGTTTTCAAGTTTAAGGTAACGGATTTCGCCGATATCGCCGGTTTTCGGGTCAAATTCCGCTTCGTAGAAATATCCGCCTTTGGAGGTGAAATAGAGTTTTCCGTTATAGCAGGTCACGCTGCAGCGGATATCTCCGCCGCCGGGAAGCGCGACATCATCAATAACCTTACCGGTGCGTTTATCGATGGAAAGAAGGTGGGTGTTGGTGCTTGTTCCTTCTGCGGAACCGTCGTCGGTTCCGATATAGAGGTAATCTTCATCAACATAGGCGCCTGCCCAATAAAAACCGCCCATCTGGGTGTGGCTCCAGGTTGCAAGTTTTGTTTCCTTTGTGTTCGTCGGGTCTTCATCGGTTACGGAAATGCAGGAATAGTTTGCGGTTTTGCTTTCGCCGTTCCAAAAGCCGGTGTAAAGATATCCGTCGTTATAAGAAAGCTGGCCGTTGGGCTGTCCGCCAAGGGAATCGCGATATACCCAGACGGATTCAAGAGTTTCGGCATTGAATGCCTGAACGGTACCTCCGTTAAGACCGACGAAGATAAGTCCTTCGCCATAGGCAAGGGAGCAGATCGCAAAGGTGGAAGTGCCGCCGGTCATGGTTCCCATTTCAAGGATTTCGCCGCTCATCTTGTCGATTTTGAAAAGTTTATCCTTTGCATAGGTGTAAAGATAATCGTTGATAAGAATCGGAACACCGACGGGGTTGCTGTTATAACTGCTTTCGCCTCCGATATTGGAAACTTCAACAACTTTTGTTGCCCAATAAAGAGCGGTTTCGTCCTTGGTTCTGGGGGTGGGCCTGTCGATTACGATGTTGTTTTCTTCGTTAAGACCGAAGGAAGGCCAGCTGGATTCATATTCGGTAAATTTGGTTGCCGGTGCTTTTTCAAGGTTTACCATAATCACGGTATCTTCGCTTACGGTTACGGTTTCGGTTTTTCCGATATAACCGTGAGAAGTTACGTTACAGGTATACTCAACACCGGGAATGAAAGCAAATTCGCCGTTTTCGTTGGGCCACATTCTGTTTCTGTTCGGGTCAAGAACAAAAACGACCGCGTCGGAAGGATTTACGCTGAATTTAACTTTGCTTGCGGGGGGTCTTGTTACTTTAAGGGTATAGGTTTTTTCAAGGCCCTCGGCGTTTTTAACTTTGATTTCAATGTTGTTTTCGCCTTCGGCAAGAGCAACAACGTTGCTTTCGCTTCCGTTAAAAGTAAAGGTATAGCCCGCGTCCTTTACGGTAGGATCGGCGGTGATGGTAATTTCATCGGAACCGGTGGTTGCGGAATATTCGGTTATATCCGCGTTGAAGGTTTTCTGGTCGATTTTTACTGTACCGCCGGTTCTGTCTTTAATTGCAAGTTTTCCAAGGGTGGGGGTTCTTTTTACGTTAAATTTATAAACCTGGATGTCACCCTCGGCGCCGACTTCAATTGTGAATTCGCCGGAGGTTGCGGTTTTGGATTTTATGAAGTTGTTTACATAAAAACTGTTTGCTTGCCATTCTTTTTCGGAAGGTTTGGAAGTGTTGATGTTAGTCCATTTTGCGATGATTTTGGAACCTTCCGGTTCGTTTCCGGAAAGTCCGGTTTCGATATCGACCCTCGCCTTGTTATCCGGTACATAAACGTCATATTCATATACTTTATCGGAAAAACCGGGTTCGAACTTATAATACATATTATAAGGCTTGTTGTTTGCGTCACGGACGCTTACATAAAAACCGAGTCCGCTGAGGTAGGATTTAACTTCGGTTACGTTAACCTTGCATTCCGCGGAAACTTCGCCGACTTTTGCGAAAATGGTTGCTTCGCCTACTTTAACGCCGGTTACAACGCCGTTTTCATCAACGGTTGCAACGGTTTCATCGGAAGAAGACCAGACAAGTTCGCTCGCTCTTTCTTCCGGAACAACGGCTGCGGTGAGTTTCGCGGTTTTTCCTTCGGTTACGGGAAGGTTTTCTTTATCAAGAGTTACGGAAAGCTGCGGAGCTTCTTCGCCTTTAACGGTAACCTTCGCAAAAGCAGGAGTGGAAACAATTACATCCGAAAATTCATTGCCGTAATCGCCATCGCACCACAAATAATACGTACCCGCTTCCTCAAAAGTAATTATTGCATTACCATTGAAATCGGTGGTAACTTCACCATCCGGAATATCATATTCTTCTCCGTAATAAACAGTATAATCTGTTTTGTCATATACTATAGGGTCAGAACCCATTGCGGAATAGGAACGCACAAGTTTTATTGTGAGGTTTTCTCCTTCTTTTGCAGTATAGCTGTTAACAAAATTTCCTTCGCTGTCTGCAAATTTATGGAAACCATAGTTGCTGTCCACATAAAAATCCCAGCTTGAAAAACTTCCCATATCTATATAATCCCCGGGAGAAAGAACGATTCTGTCGGAGGTTGCTCCCATAGGATATCCTCCTGCCTCCTCGGTAAGTTTTTCATCTATAGGGAATCTGCCGTTATGAAAATAGTTGAGGTTTTCGTCAAATCCGAATATTCCTCCCTCAAAATAACTTTTCGAGGGAACACCGGTAAAACTAACGTCATCCCAATCTCCTCCGTATATATTTTCATGAGCATAAATAATAAGCTGAAGGGCGGTAATGTCATATTGTCCGTCTTCATCTTCATCATAAAGATATTCGCCAAGTCCGTATGTGGTCAGATCCACTGCGGCAACCGCAGATAAAGGGACCTCGACGTTGGTCATAAAACCGCCGTCTTTGTTTTGTATAAACTTATCATCGTAACTTACGGAGATATAAACAAAATCCTTCTCCGCTTCTGTTGCAAAAACGCTTATCGGAAACATTCCAACGGTCATTATTACCGCAAGGAAAAACGATAACGCTTTTTTGAAAATGTTTTTCATATCTTTTCCTCCTTTTGCCGAAAAAAAGAAGCCGCCACGGGCTTTTTTACCCATGGCGGCCGATTTTTCCGCAATC
>JAFOYK010000020.1 GCA_017424665.1 Oscillospiraceae bacterium | reverse complement strand
GCACGACCGAAAAGCGACAGATACGCTTCACCAATTTCGGGAAAGCACCACAGAACACCTATCTCACAGTACGTTGCTGCGTATTCAAAGGTGACAAATTCCGTCGATTATAATTCCGGTCTTAAGGGTAAGAATTGCGGAAAGAAGAACGGCCGCGGTGGAAACAGTGTCGGAAATGCTGTCCGTTGCGGTTGCGCGAAGAGCGGTGGAATCTATTTTCTTTCCGAAATGGCGGTTATAAAGGAACATATAAAGCTTAGCAAGAATGGAAATTCCAAGGATAACGAAGGTGAGAGTGGAATATTCAACCTCTTCCGGAGCAACGATCTTTCCTACGGAATCTTTTCCAAGCTCAAAACCCATAAGGATAATTACCATGGAAATTATAAGGCTGGAAATATGCTCAAATCTTCCGTGTCCGAAAGGATGGTGGGGGTCCGGTTTTTGCGAAGCAAGGCGGAAGCCGATAAGGCTTATCACCGAGGAACCTGCGTCGGAAAGGTTATTGAAAGCATCCGCCGTTACCGCAACGGAACCGCTTAAAAAACCGGCGATGAATTTTCCGCCGAAAAGAAAAACGTTTATAACGATCCCGACGATTCCGCAAAGATAGCCGTATGCGGAACGGACTTCGCTGTCTTTATAATTTTCGCTGTTTTTGATAAACAGTTTTGCAAGGAGCTTTATCAAAAAAATTCCCTCCGTATGTATAAAATAATGCCGCCCGCTTGGGCGGCGTTTTTCCTTAATATATCAGTATCTTCCGCGGTAATCCGCTTCAACGGATTCAACGCGTTCAAGATATTCGTCTTTTTCCATCATTCCGGCTTCATAAAGGCTTTTAAGCTGGTCAAGACGGTGTTTTCTTTCGGAAGATGCATCTTTTGTATGCATCTGGTGGACCTGGCGGTCATACCTTGCGTCTTTGGATTGCTTTTGCGCCGTGTTTGATTCACCGAAAACACCGGTGAACATTTTGATAAGAGGCACGGCAAAAAATCCGAATATCGCGATTATTATAATTGGAAAGAACATAAATAAATCGTCCATAAATGTTCACCTCTTTCTTATAGTATATATTTATATTACCATATTATTTCAGTTTTGAAAATATCTTTTGCCTTTAAAAGACAAAATTTTACTTGTAAACGTGCTTTTTTTGTGATACAATAACATCTGTTATGGGGGCGTAGCTCACCTGGGAGAGCGCGACATTCGCATTGTCGAGGTAACCGGTTCAAGTCCGGCCGTCTCCACCATAAAACAACCCGGCACAAAAGTGCCGGGTTGTTTTATTTTTGTTCAAATGGCGGCCGGACGCAGAACCAAACCGGACGACGGCGTTAATAAAACGATTCGGTGAATCGTTTTTAGCCGGAGAGGTTTGCGAGTGTAAATGAGGCAGAGAAATATTTTTTGCAGAAGAAATTCCTTTTTCCTGCCGAATGCCGAGCAAAGCATTAAGATTTTGCGAAGCAAAAGCTTATCAAGTCCGGCCGTCTCCACCAAACAAAAAAATCCTCCGGCATTGCCGGAGGATTTTTTTATTTTATTCAATTTATTTAAGTTTGTTTCCGTCGGAAAAAGCGTTGCCAACTGCTTCGCCGAGAACAATGTATTTATGGTTGCAAGGGTCATAGGTGATGGGGCGGAGTTTTGCGGGGTCGATTTTGCCTTCTTCGTTAAGAATGCTTTCGTCTGCGCAAACGTTGATGATTTTGCCGACCATTGCATGGGTTTCCGGGTCATAGCTTACAAGTTCGCATTCAAGCGCCATGGGAAGTTCGTTGATAAGAGGAGCATTAACAAATTCGGATTTGGTCGCATGGAAGCCGGCTCTTGCGAATTTATCCGGAACTTTGTTGCCGGATTCAACACCGACATAGTCACATTCGACAACGTGAGCGGCGTCAGCCATGCTTACGGTGAAAGCATTGGTTGCAAGAACGTTTTTGGTGGTTTTGTGGCTGGGGCTGATTGCCATGGTTATCTGGTCGGAATCGGAAATTCCGCCCCAGGCTGCGTTCATTGCACAGGGAACACCGTTTTCGTCATAAGCGGCAAGGATGAAAACCGGCATGGGGTAAACCATGGGTTTTGCGCCGAAGTTTTTTCTCATATTTTTGTCCTCCTAAAATAAATTACAGTTCAAAGGGAAGAAAAGCCGCCGCAACCGCAAAAACGATTGCCGGAAGAAGGTTCGCAACGCGGATTTTCTTTCCCCAGACAAGGTTAAGACCGACGCAGAAAATAAGAATTGAACCTATCATCGAAAGGTTAGCAAGAGCTTCCGGGGTCATAATGGGTTTTATGAAAGCGGAAAGCGCGGTGACTCCGCCCTGAAGGATTGCAACGGGAATTGCCGAAAAAGCACAGCCTTTTCCCCAGGAACAGGTCATTACCATAACTATGATAAGGTCAAGAATGGATTTTGTAACAAGAACGGAATAATCTCCGAGAATTCCGTCCTGAATAGCGCCGACTATAGCCATTGCGCCGATGCAGACGGTGAGAGAAGCGGTGACAAAACCTTCGACGAATTTTTTATCTTTTGCGTTTCCGCTTTTGATTTTAAGCCATTCGCCGAAAGCTTCAAATTTATCCTCAAAATTGATGGTTTCGCCAACAAGCGCACCAAGTGCAAGGCAGGCGATTATGAGCATTGTTCCGCCGCTTTTCACGGAAGTTTCGGTAACGGTGAGCATTCCTTCAAGCGCACCGGCAATTCCAAGGAAAAGCACACAGATTCCGCAGGTTTTGCAAAGGGTATCCTGGTGTCTTTCGGAAAGGGATTTTCCGAAAAGCGCCCCTAAAATTCCGCCGAGAATTATTGCGGCAACGTTTATAATTGTTCCGGTTCCGGGCATTTTTTAAACCTGCCTTTTCTCAGATGAATTTATATTCCCCGTCGCTTTCCATGAAAAGTTTTTTTCCATAGAAGCAGGCAAGGGCTTTTACGTAATATCCGGTGTCTTTTGCGCCTGCGGTTTCGTAAGAAGAATGCATTGCAAGCTGGGGAAGACCGATGTCAACGGTGTTGAGGGAAACCTGGGTGTTCGCAATGTTTCCAAGGGTGCTGCCGCCGGGCATATCCGCACGGTTTGCGTAACGCTGGAAAGGAACGCCTGCTTCTTCGCAAACAAGAGCGAAAATTGCGGCGGAAACCGCGTCGGAAGTGTAACGCTGGTTTGCGTTATATTTGATTACGATGCCTTTGTTCATATAGACCGCGTGGTTTCTGTCCTGGAATTCAGGGTGGTTCGGATGAACCGCATGGGCGTTATCGCAGGAAAGCATAAAGCTGTTTGCAATTTTTCCGTAATGTTCGGAAGAAGAAAGACCAAGGCTTTCGCTGATTCTTTCAAGAACAGCGGCAATAAAGGTGGAAGCGGCGCCCTGTTTGGTCTGGCTTCCCACTTCTTCGTTATCGAAAACGCAGTAAACCGGAACGTTTTCGGTCTTTTCTGCGGAAACGAATGCTTCAAGAGCGCCGAAAGCACACTGAAGGTCATCAAGGCGGGGTGCGGAAATAAATCCGTTCCATTCGGTTCCGGGCTGGGGGTTATATACGATAAGGTCGGTGGTGATGATATCTTTTTCGTCACAGCCGGCGGTTTTGGCGATAAGAGCTTTGAAAGAACCTTTTGCTTCGCCTTCTGCAAAGAGCGGGAGCATGTCAACAGCGGCGTTATAGTTCATTCCTTTGTTTGCTTCGCGGTTCATGTGGATAGCAACGTTGGGAATGATTGCGCAGGGTTCTTTGGTGTCAACAAGGCGGACGGAAATTCCGTTTTCGGTGCGAACGGTGATTCTTCCCGCAACGGCAAGGGGTCTGTCCATCCAGGTGGAGCAAAGCATTCCGCCGTAACCTTCGGTGGAAAGGCGGACGTAATAATTATCCGGAAGTTCGGCGTTTTCCTTGATTTTGAAGCAAGGGCTGTCGCAATGGGATGCGGTGATCATAAATCCGGAAAAATCTCCTTCGGGAATTCTGAAGGAAATTACGGAAGAACCGTTTCTGGTTACATAATAACCTTTTCCTGCTTCAAGATTCCATTTTCCGCTTTCGCAAAGTTCGGTGTAACCTTTTTCGGAAAGGGTTTCGCAAACGGTTTTAACGGCATGGAAAGGCGTGGGGCTTTTTGCGATAAAATCAAAAAGTTTTTTATTCATTGGGAATCATCTCCTCTTAAAAATCGGTTTATTTATATATTATATATTTTTAAAACAAATTAAGCAAGAGGGAGGAAAACATAAAACACCCTTTCGCCGCGGCATACGCCATGCGGCACCTCCCCTATCAGGGGAGGCAAATAAAAAAGGCACCGCTTGCGGTGCCTTTAAAATTTTCGTTTATCAGAGTTTTTTAACAAGGATGTGGTTCATCCAGCCGCCGAAGATCTGGTCTTCATAGCTTCTGCGAAGTTTGAAACCAATGGAGTCATAAAGTTTTCTTGCTCTGGGGTTCCAATCGTTAACAACAAGAGCACATTCTTTGAAACCGAGCTGGGTCATAACTTCGATATAGAATTTAAGAAGCATCTGGCCGATTCCTTTGCCGCGCATGGTGTCTTTAACGCCAAGAAGGGTAAGGCAGGGAAGACCGTCGACCATGGGGTCGGAAGTGCTCATGCTCATATAACCGACTGCTTCACCTTTACGGTCAACTGCTACAAAAGCTCTTCCTGCTTTAAGGGATTCGGTAAGGCATTTGTCAAGAAGATCGCCTTTTTTGAAATAGTGGTTATAAAGCTGGCTGTTTTCGAAAATGCGTTTATAATCCTCTTTTTTAGCGGGATCTGCTTTAACGATTTCAATCATGTTTGCCATATACTGTGCTTCGCGATGATAGCTCATAATAATCCTCCGTTTCGGTTATTCAAAAAACTCTTCGGTTTAAACGTTGCTGTTGTGTTTTGGGGTCTTTCTCATAAGGAGATAGAGATTGTGGCTGGGGTCAAGGCTTTCGGGCATCTGCATGAATTTGTGGAAGCCCATGTCCTCATAAAGTCTTCTTGCAAGGGGGTTAAAATCGTTTACTGCGATGAAGCCGCGGTCATAACCTTTGGATTCATAGCTTTCAATGAAATATTTGATAAGCATCTGGCCAACGCCGTGGGAACGGTAATCGCTGCGAACTCCGAGAAGCGCAAGATAGGGCATGTTTGCGTAAACGCTTTCGATCTGCATCCACATGAAACCGACAGCTTCTCCGTTGCGGTCTTCGGCAATCCAGACTTCATCGTTTGCAAGAGCGGCGCCCATCCAATCGTGGACGTTTTCACCGTAATGGCTGTAAAGTTTGGAATCGTCAAAAATGCGTTTATAATCTTCGATTCTTGATTTTTCCGCTTTTACGATATGTACTTCATGTACTGCCAAAACCAGCACCCCCAAAAAGACACAATTATACACATATAATATACAACTTTTTAAAGGGGAAGTCAACGGAAAAGGATAAATTATAATAAAAAGCCCCGTGCTCATTTGAGCACGGGGTGCTTTTGCTTATTTATTGATTGAAATTTTTGCCCTCCGGGTTACCTGGAATCCCTCATCCGTCTTTTCGGCAACAAGTTGCCGAAAATCCACCTTCCCCTCTGGGAAGGCTTAAAAATCAAATGCGTCGTGAATCACCTGAACAGCTCTTTCGGCTTTGTCGCGGTCGATGAGCACGGAAATCTTGATTTCCGAAGAAGAAATCATCTTGATGTTGATGTC
>JAFOYK010000153.1 GCA_017424665.1 Oscillospiraceae bacterium | reverse complement strand
TGCTGCGTTTTTTATTTCTTGAAACTTCGGGGAAGAGTGCTATAATTGTTTTATCACCGCACGAAAGTTTTCGTGCCGGAACAAAAAGCGAGGTGTCTCATATGAAATTTGACGTTGACGCAAAATTTATAATCGATTGTTTTAAAGATATCGTAAACACCCCCAGCCCCGTTGGCTATTACGTAAAAATGAACCCCCTTCTCGAAGAATATGCCGCAAAATTCGGCCGGAAGGTAACTTACGATAACAAGAGCACCGCATATATCACTCTTGAAGGTGAAGATAATTCCAAAACCGTTCTCGTCGGCGCACACCCCGATACCCTCGGAATGGTAGTCCGCACCATTGATAACGACGGAATGATCCGCGTCCGTCAGCTTGGCGGAGTCAATTACAGCAGCTATGAAGGCGAAACCGTTACCGTTCATACCAGAAGCGGAAAAGAATACACCGGTCTTATGACCTGCCAGAGCCATTCCGTCCACGTTTTCGATGACGCAAGAACTCTTCCCCGCGACGAAAACACCATGATGGTAATCCTTGACGAAAAAGTTTCCTCCAAAGAGGACGTAAAAGCTCTCGGAATCCGCCACGGCGATTTCATTTCCGTTGAACCCCGCTGCCAGGTAACCGAAAACGGATATATTAAATCCCGCTTCATTGACGACAAAGGCGCCATCGCCTGCGTTTTCGCAATGCTCAAATATCTTACCGAAAACAACCTTAAACCGAAATACAGAACCATTCTTGCCTTCCCTTATTCCGAAGAGATCGGAATGGGCGGCACTTATGTTCCTCCGGAAGTTTCCGAATACGTAGCCATCGATATCGGCCTTATCGGACCGGGTTATGACGGCAACGAATACGCCGTTTCCATCTGCGGAAAAGACGCCGCCGCTCCCTATGATTACGAACTTACCAACCGTCTTATCGGCTATGCCGAAAAAGCCGGTTGCGATTACGAAGTGGATATTTATTACCATTACGGAACCGACGCAACCGCTGCTGTAAGAGCGGGAAACAACCTTCGCGCCGGAACTTTCGGAATGGCGGTTTATTGCAGCCACGGAATGGAAAGAACCCATATTTCCGGCCTTCTCAACACCACAAATCTCCTTCTCGGATACGTTCTCGATATCTGATGAAAATACGAATAAAACCCCGTGCTCAAAATTTGAGCACGGGGTTTCTTTCTTGAGCACCGGGACAATGCTTGTTGATTTTTATAACAAACGGTGATATAATTATTTCCCGTAACAATGCGAAAAAACAGGAGATTTTTTATGAAAATTCTTGTGATAAACGGAAGCCCGAAAGGCAAGTTCAGCATAACTCTTCAGACTTTCAAATATCTTGAAAAACTTCACCCGGAACACGAATTTTCGGTTCTTGATGCGGGGCAGAAGATAAAGGCTCTTGAAAAGGATTTTTCCAAAGCAAAAGAAGAACTTGAAAAAGCCGACCTTATAATCTTTTCCTATCCGGTATATACCTTTATTGCGCCTTGCCAGCTTCACCGTTTCATTGAACTTATGAAGGAAAACGGCGTTGAGACCGAAGGAAAATTCGCCACCCAGTTTTCAACTTCAAAACATTTTTACGATGTCACCGCCCATAACTATATCCGCGACAACTGCTTCGATATGGATATGAAATATATCAAAGGCCTTTCCGCGGATATGGACGACCTTCTTTCCGAAAAAGGTCAGAAAGAGGCGAAGGAATTCTTCGATTTTGTAATCTGGAACGCAAAAAACAATTTCTTCGAAACAGCGCCGGAAAAACCTTCCGCGCCGAAAAATCTTCCTGTTTCCGTGCCGGAAAATAGCGAAGCGAAAAAAACAGGCGACGTTGTTATCCTTGCAGACTTAGAACCGGAAAACAAACAGCTCGAATCCATGATAGAACGTTTTTCTGCGGTTTTTCCGAGGAAAACCAGGGTCATAAACATTCGCGAATATCCTTTTTCCGGCGGTTGCCTTGGCTGTTTCAGCTGCGCCGTTTCCGGAAAATGCGTCTATAAAGACGGTTTTGATGAATTTCTCCGCAAAGAAATCCAGACCGGCGAAGCGATAGTCATCGCTTTCAGCATTAAAGACCATTCCATGGGCGCCCTTTTCAAAATGTATGACGACCGCCAGTTCTGCAACGGCCACCGCACCGTTACCATGGGAATGCCCTTCGGCTATCTCGTTTCCGGAAATCTTTCCGAAGAGGAAAACCTTCGAATGATAATCGAAGCAAGGGCACAGGTTGGCGGAAACTTCCTTGCGGGCGTTGCAACCGACGAAACAAACCCGGATGAGGAAATCGACCGCCTTGCGAAAACCCTTGATTACGCCATTGAAAATAAATACGTTCCGCCGCAGAATTTTTACGGAATCGGAGGAATGAAAATTTTCCGCGACCTTATCTGGCAAATGCAGGGAATGATGAAAGCTGACCACAAGTTCTATAAAGCCCATGGCCAGTACGATTTCCCTCAGAAAAAATGGCCGAGGATGCTTGCTATGTATGCCGTCGGCGCAATGATAGGAAACCCGAAAATAAAGGCGAAAATGGGAAACAAAATGAACGAAGGAATGCTTATGCCTTATAAAAACTTCTTGAAAGCCTTGATGAAAAATAAAAAAAGCCCTGCGTGAAAACGCAGGGCAATTTTTTTGTTTTATTTTTTCTGGCCGTAATCTTTAACGGTTACGTTTACCATATATTCAACTTTATCCTGGGGAATGGGTTTCGGGGTGCCGATGCTTCTTGCCATATAGTAGATCTGTGCGGACATTTCAAGAATGGTGCAGACTTTGAAAGCGGTTTCCATATCTTTGCCGACGGAAACCGCGCCGTGGTTTCCGATAAGGCAGGCTGCGTCGTTTCCGATGGTTTTGATTACGTTTTCTGCCATTTCAAGAGAACCGGGAAGGGCGTATTCGGTTACGCGAACCGGGTTTGCGCCAAGAGCCTGGGCTGCTTCGTCGATTACGGGCGGAATTTCTTCATGAAGAAGAGCGAAGATCTGGGAATAGATGGGGTGGGTGTGGATAACCGCGTTTACGTCGGGGCGGTTTTTCATGATTCCAAGATGCATCATATATTCGATGGTGGGTCTGCGCTCGCCTTCAATGCGGTTTGCGTCAAGGTCCATAACTACGATGTCGTCTTCGGTAAGGGTATCGTAAGGCATACCGGACGGAGTGAGATAAACATAGCCGGTTTCCGGATCGCGAACGCTGATGTTGCCCCAGGTTCCAACGGTGAAACCGGAATGGAGCATTCTTTTTCCTGCTTCGATAAGAAATGCTTTATAGTTCATTTAAAATTCCTCCAACAATAAAATTCCATTTTGATTATACAACATAAAACTTATTTTGAAAAGCGGAACCTGAAAAATTGCAAAAAAATAACTCCGCAAGGAACCGATCCAAGCGAAGTTCATCTATATAAAAGCTCCAACATAGCAAAAAGCCGCTTTATGTAGCGGCTTGATGGAGCTGATAATCAGATTCGAACTGATGACCTCTTCCTTACCAAGGAAGTGCTCTGCCTACTGAGCTACATCAGCAAAAGTGGCGACCCGGAAGGGGCTCGAACCCTCGACCTCTAGCGTGACAGGCTAGCGTTCTAACCAGCTGAACTACCGGGCCACATTACCGCGTTGTGCGGTCAACGTTGATTATTATACACGAACAGAACCGAAATGTCAACACTTTTTTTAAAATTTTTTCAAAAAATTTTTTAGGTTAAAAAAACGGCGTAAACATGCGGTTTACGCCGTTTCTGTTTTAATCAAACATGCCCATGGGGTCATATCCAACCGGAGGATTTTTAATTCTTCCGACACAAACGTCGCCGGAAACACCGGTTATAACAACTTCCTGAACGGAAGAAAGAAGGGATTTGACGGCGGGAATCACAACAGGGGTATAGTTCATGGTGTAACCTTGCATCATGCCGTCTTTGATTTCGGATTCGATGAGAACGGATTCGGTAAGGCCAACCTGTTTTTCAAGGAATTTTTTGCGAACGGCTTCGGCTCTTTCCGCAAGTTTCGCGGCTCTTTCGGATTTAACGGAATTCGGGATCTGGTCGGGCATTTCCGCGGCGTCGGTTCCGGTTCTTCTGGAATAGGGGAAAACATGAACTTTCGCAAATTCCATTTCCTCAACAAAACGGCAGGATTCTTCAAAATCCTCGTCGGTCTCGCCGGGAAAACCGACAATAATATCGGTGGTAAGTCCGCCGTTGGGGAAGAATTCACGGATGTTCTTTACAGCCTCGCGGTACATGTCGGTGTTATATCTTCTTCTCATGCGGTTAAGGGTTCTGTCACAGCCGCTCTGAAGAGAAAGGTGGAATTGCGGGCAGAAGTTCGGAAGTTTCGCAAGGCGCTCCACGTCGTCTCTGGTAAGAAGTTCCGGCTCAAGGGAGCTGAGACGGACTCTCGGCATAATTTTACAGGAAAGTTCAACGGCGTTGATAAGTCCAAGACCGAGATCTCTTCCGTAAAAAGGAAGGTTGATTCCGGCGAGAACAACTTCGCTGTAACCGTGAGAAAGAAGGCTTTCGAGTTCGCGTTCAATATCTTTAAGGGGTTTGGAACGGACGTGGCCGCGCGCTTTCGGAATGATGCAATAGGAACAGCGGTTGTCACAGCCGTCCTGAATTTTAACGAAAGCTCTGGTGCGGTCAAGCATTCCGCTTGCCTGCATGGGCTCAAATTCCTCGAATTTTTCGTGGGGGGTTATGTGAACAACTCTTTTTCCGTCAAGAGCATCGAAAACCGCCGGAAGAACCTGGCTTCTGTCTGCGGAACCGGTTATAACGTCCGCTTCAAGAAGAAGGGAAGCGTCATCCGGGAAAGCCTGGGGGTAACAACCTGTAAGGGCGATTACCGCGTTGGGGTTTTTGCGGCGGAAATGGCGCACCATCTGGCGGGATTTTTTATCGCCGGTTCCGGTAACGGTGCAGGAGTTTATTACGTAAACGTCCGCGGCGCTTTCGGAATCCACTATTTCAAAGCCGGCTTTGGAAAAAGCCTGCTCCATAATTTGTGTTTCATATTGGTTGACTTTACAGCCAAGAGTATAAAAAGCAGCCTTCATTTTCATCCTCCTAATAAAAGGTTTGGCTTAAAATAATATTATACAATATAAAAAAATCTTTTACAAGAGAAAGAAAAAAAAGGTGTCCGGTTCAAAAGAACCGGACACCTTTGATTTTATTGGGTTTTAATTATTCTTCATCAAAACCGGTGATTCCGGAATAGGAACCGGAGGAATGTTTTTCAGAAGAGGAAGAATTTCCGTTTCTGCGGCTGATGAGGAAGAGAGCAACAAGAACACCGACAAGAAGAACAATTGCGGCAATTACGATCCAGATCCAAACAGGAATTCCTGCGCCGGAAGATTTTCCTT
>JAFOYK010000060.1 GCA_017424665.1 Oscillospiraceae bacterium | reverse complement strand
GAGCATTGATAAACGAAGGTCTTTTTCCGTGCTTGCAATCCGCGCAAAGGGTGAAGTTTGAAACAACAATAACCTTTCCGCCCACTTCATCAAGCGAAAGATTCATCTTTCCGTTTTCGTCCTCGAAAATTCTAAGACCGGCAATTTTTGAAGCAAGGGTGTCCGCTTCCGCCTGGGTATCGTTTTTGGTAACCCCGAGAAGGACCATAAAACCTCTTTCAATTTCCGAAACGGTTTTTCCTTCACATTCCACCGAAGCGGAAAGAACTCTTTGCAAAACAGCTTTCATATTTTTATCCTCTTGATTTTTTAATATCTTTTATCAGCATAAAAATTGTTCCGCATAACGCAGCAACCGATGATATATATACAATCTCCCGCTGCATCATAAAGTTATATATAAACACCGCCGCAGAAGAAAGCACCAGCAAAATTTCAAATAAAATACGAAAATTTATTTTCATCTATGTGCTCCTTTCCATCACATACGCACAACGCTGTCTACACCGCGAATGCGTTTAAGCGCTTCAATGGTTCCGCGAAGCTGTTCCACGCCCTGGGTTTCGATGGTAAGGCGAACTTCCGCCTGGTGGTCGGGAAGTTCTCTTGCAAGCAGGGTGTGCATCGGAACATGAAGGTTTGCAACGGTTACGGAAACGTCCGCAACAAAGCCGCTTCTGTCAATTCCGTGAACAAGAACGTTGGTTTTATAAGTATCTTTGATGTTGTCGCTCCAGCTTGCGGTGACCCATCTTCCTTCCTGTTCTTTGTCAACAATTCCGTTGACCACGGTTTTGCAGTTGCAGGTGTGGATGGTAACGCCGCTTCCTCTGGTAATAAATCCGACGATATCGTCGCCCGGAAGCGGGTTGCAGCAATGTCCGAATTTAACAAGACAGCCTTCAAGTCCTTCAACAATAACTCCGCTGCTTGCTTTGGTTTTGCGTTTCGGTTTAACAACTTCCGGAACGATTTCTTCCGGAGCTTTATATTTTTTGCTGAATTCTTCCTTGACCCAGGGAAGAATTTTCGACATGCTTATGCCGCCGTAACCGATTGCCGCATAAAGGTCTTCAACGCTGTTGCAATGCTGGCGCCTTGCAATTTCGCTGAGAAATTCGGTGTGGTCGTGTTCGTTAAGAATAATTCCGTTTTTACGGAAATCTTTTTCAAGGATTATGCGGCCTTCGGCAATGTTTTCGTCGCGGCGTTCTTTCTTGAACCAGCTTCTGATTTTCGCTCTTGCGCCGCTGGTTCTTGCAATGTTGACCCAATCTCGGCTGGGGCCGTGGCCTGCCGCGTTTGTGGTCATAATTTCCACTATCATACCGGTTTTAACTTCGGTATCCAGCGGAACGATTCTTCCGTTTATCTTGGCGCCGGTCATTCTGTTGCCTACCGCGGTATGGATGGCATAAGCGAAGTCAACAATGGTGGAACCTACGGGAAGATTAATAACGTCGCCCTTGGGGGTGAAAACGAAAACCTCATCCACCGCAATATCGGTTTTGATGGAGCTTACGATATCCTCAACGTCATCAAGTTCCTGCTGCTGTTCAAGCATCTGGCGAACCCATGCAAGGCGTTCTTCAAGTTTATATTTTCCCTGGATTCCGGCTTTATATTTCCAGTGAGCAGCGATACCGTATTCAGCGGTATGGTGCATATCCCAGGTTCTTATCTGAATTTCAAAAGGAATACCCTTTTCGTCAATACAGGTGGTGTGAAGGGACTGATACATGTTCTGCTTCGGAGTGGATATATAATCTTTGAAGCGGTCGGGAATCGGCTTGAAAAGGTCGTGCATAAGACCGAGAACATAGTAGCAATCATAAACGGTGTCGCAGATTACGCGAACCGCATAAACGTCATAAATTTCCTCGAAAGCTTTTCCAAGGGTGTAGATTTTTCTGTAAATTCCGTAAACGCTCTTGATTCTTCCGGTAATAGTTGCTTTGAAATCTTCACCGTCAAGACGTTCGCGGATCTTGTTCTGAAGGTGGCTGAGAAATTCCTGCTGTTCCGCTTTCGCAAGCTCCATTCTTTCCTCAATATCCTTATAGCCAACCGGGTCAAGGATTCGGATACATCTGTCCTCAAGTTCTTCCATAATGGGGCGGATACCGAGCCTGTGAGCAAGAGGAGCATAAATTTCCATGGTTTCGTGGGCGGTTCTGCGCTGCTTTTCCATGGGTTTTGCGTCAATGGTGCGCATGTTATGAAGGCGGTCCGCAAGTTTTACGATGATTACACGAACATCTTTCGCCATCGCGATCATCATTTTACGGACATTTTCCGCCTGAGCTTCTTCTTTGGAAACAAATTTGATCTTGCTCAGCTTTGTAACGCCGTCGACCATTGTCGCAACGTCGTCGCCGAATTCTTTTCTTATTTCTTCAAGAGTAATCGGGGTATCCTCAACCACGTCGTGAAGAAGCGCCGCGCAGACAGTATCGGTATCCATACCGAGCTGAACAACAGTAAGAGCCGCCGCGACCGGATGGATGATATAAGGTTCGCCGGTGGCGCGTTTCTGTTCAAAATGCGCGCTTCTCGCAAGGGCGTAGGCCCGCTCTATTTTCTCAATGTCATATCCCTTGTTGACATCTATCGCATTTTTAAGTTCCGCAAAATATTCGGGCATTATTTTTCACCGCCTATCTATCCGAAAAATTTCAGATGTTTCCTCTTCTAAGTTTTTCAAGAAGTTTGGAATCTTCCATGTTTATTTTCTGAGACTGGGGATTAAGGGTTATTTCCTCAATTTTTCCGTCAAATTTTCTTGTGATAAGTCCCATTTCTTCCATTATATCGAGGCAAAGATGCATTTTGCAGGAATCCATGGAACATTCTTTGTTCTGTCCGGTAATTCTTCCGAAAAGAACGTCAAGTTCACCTTTGAAACTCTGGTTGTTTCTGATAAATCTGTAAACAACGGCAAAATCGTTGCGCTCCGGAATATCCTCTTCCGGAACGGGCTCGCCGCGTTTGTAACCGTCATAAATAAGGTTTCCGCTGAAAAGTTTTTCCTGGCTGAGGGAAGAAGGACGGATATCGCGGATTTTTACGGAAACCCTTTCTTCTCCGCCATATTCGCTTACTTCACAGGTTGCGGCAACATCAACAATCTCTCCCTGAACGTAAGGGAATTCCTCCGCGGTCATTCCGAAATAGACCGCATAGAAAACCATTCCCGCTTTTTTGAAGCGAATTCTAAGGTGCTTTCCGTTTCCGATGGGGTAAATTCCGTCAACAAGAACTTTTCTGAAAGCAAAGACCGGAACTTCGTTGGAAGCGCCGAAAGGTTCAAGAAGTTTAAGGGAAGAAATATTGTTAACGGTAAGCTCCGCCGGATCCATAACTTTGTCTATCTTCTGGGTATAAACCGGCATCTGGAGGAAATTGTTCGCCGCAAATTCATTAACCGCTTTTCGGAAATCAGCGATTTTATCGGAATCAAGGCTCATTCCTGCAGCAAAAGGATGTCCGCCGTATCTGGTAAGATATTCCGAAGCATAGCTTACTGCGTCGATCATGGAAAAGCCTTCAACGCTTCTTGCGGAACCCCTTGCCTCTTCCCCGTCGCGGGAAATAAGAACACAGGGTTTTCCGGTTCTTTCAACAACTTTGGAACAAACAATTCCGATAACGCCGTGGTGCCAGCCTTCGCCGTCAAGAACAACGACCCTGTCATTAAGGATATCCGCTTTTTCAAGGAACAT
>JAFOYK010000156.1 GCA_017424665.1 Oscillospiraceae bacterium | reverse complement strand
CAGAACGAAATCAACGGAATTGAAACAATTGTTGAAAAAGCTCTTGCGGTCGGCGCAAAGGTTGCGCTTAACCCTTCGCCTTTCACCAAGGATTTAAGAAACCTTCCGCTTGATAAACTTTCCTATGTTTTTGTAAACCGTTTCGAAGCTTCGGAATTCACCGGCGCAAGCCCCATGGATCTTGAAGCGCTTATTCCGGCGATAAAACGAACTTTCCCCAATGCGGAAACTTTGCTTACTCTTGGCGTAAAAGGCTCGATGCTTATCACCAAAGAGGATACATATTATCAGAAGATATTTGATGCTCCGGTAAAGGATAAAACCGCCGCCGGCGACGCCCTTATCGGTTTTTATCTTGCAACGGTGCTTCGCGGCGCAAAGCCGAAAGATGCGCTTATGATGGCGGTAAAGGCCGCTTCCATAACCGTTTCCCGCGCAGGCGCGGCAAGTTCCATTCCGATGATCGAAGAATGTTATCAGTTCGGAAACTGAATTTAATAAACAAAAAACTCCCGTTCCTTTCGGAACGGGAGTTTTTATTTCTGCGGAAATTATTCCGCGCTGATGATGTAGTAATAAACGGGCTGGCCGCCATAAATTGCGCCGACTTCGATGGAGTTCGGAAGTTTTGCTTCAATAGCGCTGCGGATCTCTTCAGCCTGTTCTTCGGTGATGTCTTCGCCGTAATAAACGGTTACCATGGAAGTTTCTTTGGTAACAAGGGCTTTTGCAAGGCGGGTGCAGATAAGTTCCATATCTTTGCCGGTATAGAGCATTTTGCCCTCTTTCATTGCAAGAAGTTCGCCCTCTTTGATTTTGTGACCGTCGAAATCGGAATCTCTTGCGGCGAAAGTTACCTGACCGGTGGTAACAGCGGTAAGAGCTTCGTTCATGGCTTCGGTGTTGTCTTTTACGGAAGCTTCGCAATCATAAGAAAGCATTGCGGAAATTCCCTGGGGAACGGTTTTGCTGGGAATTACGATAACGTTTCTGTCAGCAATCTCTGCTGCCTGCTGTGCTGCCATGATGATGTTTTTGTTATTGGGAAGAACGAAAACGTTTTTAGCCGGAGTAGCCTGAACAGCTGCAAGAATGTCTTCGGTGGAAGGGTTCATGGTCTGTCCGCCGGAAACAATGTTGTCACAGCCGAGATCTGCGAAAACGTCGGTAAGGCCTTTGCCTGCGCAAACGGAAACGAAACCGTATTCTACGGAAGGATCAACTTCGGCATAAGGAAAATTTTCTTCTTTTTTCTCTTCGGAAGAGCCTTCATATTCGAACTTGAGTTCGGTATGAGCGATGCTCATGTTTTCAACTTTGGTTGCAAGAAGAGTTCCGAAAGCAACAGCTTCGGTGATAACTTTTCCGGGTTCGTTGGTGTGGATGTGGAATTTTGCTCCCTGGGTTCCTTCGGTATATTCAACGATTTCGCCGAGAGCGGAAAGTGCTTTTTCAAGACCTTCGGAAGCGTTTTCGCCGCGTTTTGCAACAGCTTCAACGCAGTAAGCATAGTCGGTTGCTTTTACGGAAGATTCTTCTGCTGCTTTGGGCATGATGATTTTTCCTTCGGAAATTACGGACCACATACCTTCGAAGATATAAACAAGGCCCTGGCCGCCGGCATCAACAACGCCGCTTTTCTTAAGGATGGGGAGCATTTCAGGGGTCTGCGCAAGGGTGCGTTTGCTCTGAAGATACATTCCGTAAAGAACGGCAACGGTGGAATCGTCATATTTTACAATTTCGGTTGCTTTTTCAGCTGCGCAGCGGGAAACGGTAAGAATGGTTCCTTCGGTGGGTTTCATAACTGCTTTGTATGCTGCTTCAACGCCAAGGGAGAATGCGGCGGCAATATCTGCGCCGGTGGCGGTTTCTTTGCCTTTCATTCCTTTGGAAAATCCGCGGAAAAGAAGGGAAAGGATAACGCCGGAGTTACCTCTTGCGCCGCGAAGGAAGCCGGAAGCGGCAACCTTTGCAACTTCTTCAACAGTGGCTTCGTCGCCAAGTTTTTCAAGTTCTTTTGCGCCGTTGCCGATGGTCATGGACATGTTGGTGCCGGTGTCGCCGTCGGGAACGGGGAATACGTTAAGTGCGTCGACCTCTGCTTTTCTATTGCAAAGGTTGTTTGCACCGGAGATAAAAGCATCGCGAAGCTGCTTTCCGTTTATCAAAAGTCTCAACTCCTCTTAAATTTACCTGAATCAAGTTTATGTTTACGTTTATGTTTGTTTTACATAGTTAAAAGCATAAGCTTTTCAGAGCATATGCCAAGATATATTATATCATAAAATATACCATATGTAAAAGAAAATTTTGTAAAAAACCGAAAAAATATCAAAAATTATTCGATTTTCCATTCAAGAATGTTATAAAACATGTCAAAATCCGTTCCGTAAAGGGAAAAAGGAAGGTCGCGGTTGAAAATTGCGCAGCCTTTTGTATAGCAAAGCGGAGCAAAAGGCATTGAATCTTCGAAAACGGAAGCAAATTCGGAAGGGGTGACAGTTCCGGACATGAATCCAAGCCAGCTGAAATAAAGTTTTTCGCTGCTTGAAAAACCGTAGTTTATATATTCGGAATCAATGGACTGATACTCATAAGGAGTAAGTATATTGGTGAAATCCATATCGGCACCGAGACGCATTTCGGCGATATAAAGGTCATAGTTTCCGTTTTCAAGGGCGGTCATGAAAGAACCATAGGAAAGGGCGGAAACGTTAACTTCTATTCCCGCTTCCTTAAGCATTTCCGCAACGGCATTTGCAAGTTCCACTTTAACGGTGCTTTCGTTGCATACGATAAGTTTAAGAGAAATTCTTTTCCCGCGTTTGTTGGTGCGAAAACCTTCGGAATCTCTGTTGCCGAAGCCCATGTCGTCAAGGATAAGGTTTGCGGACATAAGGTCAAGGCTTTTGGGTGAAACGTACTGCATCTCATAAAAATCCGGATTGTAGATTTTTTTCGGAGAAGCGGCAAAGTTTCCGTAAACTTCGGAAACGATTCTGTCGTAATCTATTGCGGCGGAAACCGCGCGGCGGAAATCGGAATAATAGGTAAAAGCGTAATAGCTGTTCATTCCGAGATAGACCATGCGGTTGCTCTGCATTCCAAGGGTACCGCCGTTGGCGGCGGAACCGTTATCCATGGGGTCGGTGACATAAATGCAGTCATAGCGGCCCATTCTCATTTCATAGGTGAGAAGGTCCATATCTTCCGCGGGAACAAGGTCTATTTCCTGGGCGGCAGAATAAATATCGCAGAAAAGTTTGGTGCCGTCTTCGCTGAAATAATAGATATCCGGGAAATAAAGGGGGTTGTCTATCGTTTCATAGGAAATTACCGGGAAGGTAAGAAGGTTCGGAAAATATCTGTTTGCGTGGTGAAGAGTTATTCGAAGGCAGGTTGCGTCAACGACCTTTATGTTGCTTATACATTCAAGGCTCTTTGCGTAAAAACTGTCTTCCTTCATTGCAAGCTGGGTGGAATAGCGAAGGTCGTAAGCGGTGAATTCCGTTCCGTCGGGGAAAGTCTGTCCTTCGTTAAGATAAATATACCAGGTGATATTGTCTTCGGTATAAATTTCTGAAACAAGGTCAAGTTCATAACTGTAATCCGCTTTAAGTTTTATCATCGAACGGTAAATCAGTTCGCAGACAAAACGGTTCGGCTTTGAACGGGTTTTATAGGGAGAAACGCCTTCCTCGTAATCGAAAGGAATTCGGAAGGAGAAAAGTTCTTCCTCGGTGACCTCGGTCGGATTTTCCGGTTCGGAAGGAACGGGAACTTCCGTTACCGGGGGAGTTACCGTTTGCGCTTCGCAGCCGCAGAAAAACATTACTGCGGCAAGAAAAAGGGAAAATATTTTTAAAAATTTCATTTTACGGGGTCTGTTATTTCAAATCGCTCGATGCTGAGCGCCTTTCCTGTGGAATCGTCTGTTTCGGTGAAAATTCCCTGAACTTTGCAGGGGCCTTTTGCAATTTCCATGCCTTTTCCGCGAAGATGGGTTATCATAAAATCGGTGGAGCATTTTGTTACAACGCCAAGGACGGAATCCATGGGGCCGCACATTCCGATATCGGTGATATATGCGGTTCCGCCGGGAAGAACGGTTTCGTCCGCGGTGGGAACGTGGGTGTGGGTTCCGAAAACAAGGGAAGCCCTTCCTTCAACATATCTTCCGAGAGCGATTTTTTCGCTGGTCGCTTCGGCGTGAATGTCGATTACAACGTGTTTTATTCCAAGCTCTTTTATGATTTTATCCGCGGCAATGAACGGGCTTTCATAAGCAAGATCGAGAAAAACGTTTCCGATAAGGCTTATTACGGCGCAGCGGTATTTTCCGCGCTCATAAACGTAAACGCCGGAGCCGGGTGCGTTGGGATGATGGTTTGCGGGGCGCAAAGCTCCATGGCCGCGTTCATAAATTTCGTTCATATCTCTGTTATAAAGAGAATGGTTTCCGCCGGTGATGACGTCCGCGCCCATAGCGAAAAGAGCATCGCAGTTTTTCGCTGTGATGCTGCTGTTTTCGCCGGCGTTTTCGCCGTTAACAATTATTATATCCGGGGAATAACGTTTTTTAAGAGCGGGCATGTGACGGCGAAGCGCTTCGGTACCAATGGTGCCTACTACGTCGCCAAGGCATAAAATTCGCATGTTTTCACCTTATCTGGCAACAAAGCCAACTTTTTTGTACATTTTATCAATGGTGCGCTGAGCAATTCTTTCTGCCTGCTCTGCACCTTTGCGGTAACATTCTTCAAGATATGCTTTTTCGGAAAGATATTTGGAATAGTTTTCGCGAACGGGAGCAAGATGTTCCGCAACAGCTTCGCCTACTGCTTTTTTGAAATCGCCGTAACCTTTGCCTTCAAAATCGCGCTGGATGGAATCCATGGAGAAACCGGTTACCGCGCCATAGATGGTCATAAGGTTGTTGATGCCGTCTTTGCCTTCGCGGTAAGCAACTTCCATGTCGCTGTCGGTTACTGCGGATTTGAATTTTTTGATGATAACGTTGGGCTCATCAAGAATATATACGCAGCCTTTGGGGTTTTCGTCGGATTTGCTCATCTTCTTGGTGGGGTCGGAAAGGCTCATGATCTTGCCGCCGCCCTGGGAAGATGCAATATAGGGTTCCGGAACGGTGAAGGTTTTTCCGTAAAGACCGTTGAAACGTTCGGCAATGTCTCTTGCACGTTCAAGATGCTGTTTCTGGTCAACGCCTACCGGAACAACGTCTGCCTGATAAAGAAGAATATCGCCTGCCATAAGAACGGGGTAGGTGAAAAGGCCTGCGTTGATGTTGTCGGCGTGTTTTGCGGATTTATCTTTGAACTGGGTCATTCTTGAAAGTTCGCCGAACTGGGTGGAGCAGCTGAGAATCCAGTTTGCTTCTGCGTGAGCGGGAACGTGGCTCTGGATAAAGAGGATGCTCTTTTCCGGATCGATGCCGCAGGCCATTGCAAGGGCATAGGATTCAAGGGTGCGTTTGCGAAGTTCGGCCGGGTCCTGGCGAACGGTGATTGCGTGCATATTTACGATGGAATAGATGCAGTCATATTCATCCTGGAGTTTTTCCCAGTTTTTGATTGCGCCAAGATAGTTTCCAAGGGTGAAAACGCCGGTGGGCTGAATTCCGCTGAAAATGCGTTTTTTGCGTTCCGGTGCTGCGTTTGCGATGTTTTCAATGTTTTCCATATTAAAAACCTCCTGATAGAGATGAAAAAATACATAATTATCCATGATAATTATAAAATTACATTTTAGTATAACATATAATAATATATTTTACAAGTATAAGGAAAGTCTTAAACTTTTATTAAGATTGCCGGTAAGATATTGCAAGCCTTATTTTTCGGTGATAAGATGGAGAAAAAGGGGGGGCGCCGAATGAAAAACAAAATTGCCGCATGGCTGCCGTTTGTTACAATGCCAATATTCATACCCGTTTACACAGTTTTGGACAGCTTTATTCTGGTTGATATATTCGGGTGCGGATGCGTTCCTTCGGCACAGACTAATATGTTAAATATCCCGTTTAATGCAAACGACCTTCGCTTAACGGTGTTTTCGGTTTTGACTGTTGGTTTGGCGGTTTCGGGAATTGCGCTTTCGAAAAAATTTGAATCAAAAGCTATTAAAATGCTGTATTGTTCCGGAACGGTTTTGTTTAACGTTTTGCTGGCAATTTGGTTTTGTAAAACCGCAATGTGGACATAAAAATGGGGGCGGAATAAAATGGAATTTGTTTTTAAACCGGAAAAACTCGGTGAAAACCTTTCTTACGAAATTTCGGAAACCATCGCAAAGCGCACCGAAATTTTTTCAAGGAAAAAATTCCCCGGACTTTGGGAAAAAACGGACGCGCTGAACGCAAAAAATCTTTCTGAACCGGCGCTTAAAAGAAGAAAAATTTTCCGTAAAATAAACGGAATAATCTGCATTGCTCTTGGAATTTTCCTTTTTGTTCCTGGCCTTATGAAGCCATCCGAACTTGCGGTTCCGCTTATTGTGGGCGCTTTTGCAATTATTTTTGGAATTTCGGCGGTAATTCCGCGGAAAACAAATGAGGAAAAATTTTATAAAAAAGCAAAAAAACTTGCAAAAGCAATAAATTCTTCTCATGAAAAAGAAGATACCGTTGTTTTTGGGGAAGACGGAATTTTTGAAAACGGCGCCGCTCTGATGAAATATGAAGAACTTGAAAACGTTATCGAAAGCCGAAGCATTTTTCTTGTTTGCGACGGTAAAAAAATAATGGTTCTCCGTAAGACGGATATGGTTGCCGGAAATCCGGAAGATTTCAGAATTTTTATTAAAGAAAAAACAGGAAAAGAAATATATAACTGCGGTTAAAAAGGCGCCCGACGGGCGCCTTTTTTGACAAGTTTTTTCGCTTCTTTGCGCTATAGTGACTTTATAAAACAACGCAAAGGAGCTTTTTTATAAAATGACGGAAGTTAAAACAAAATCTTTTTCAGTAAAAATTCCTAAGATGCTCAAAACCGCGGCACCGGATATTTTGAGCATGGCTATATGGACTCTGCTGTGTTTTGCCGCGTCAAAAACCTTTCTTTTCGGAAGAATTGCACCTTTCGGGGTGGCAGCGGTTTCTTCCGCAAAAAGAAATCTTGCCCTTCCTGCGGCTTTGGGGGCAGTTTTGGGATACGTTTTTTCGAAAAATCCGGAAAACACTCTTCGATACATTGCGGCGGTGCTCATAGCTTTCGGCGCAAAGCTGGTTTTTGAACGCTTTACGGCCGGAGACCTTGTTTCGGTGCTCACAGCAGCAGGAGCAACTGCTTTTGCGTCTTTCGGATATTCCGCCGCAACGGTCGTTTCCGGTTACAACAGCGCGATGGCTCTTGCTGAAACAGTTATTTGCGCCGGTGCGGCATACTTTTTTAAACGCGCCGGAAACGCTTTTGAGCACCGAAAACCGGTGATATCTCTTTCTTCCGGTGACAGAGCATGCATAATCATAACCGCGGCAATAGCGGCTTCTTCGCTGAGCGGAATAACCTTTGGGAAGATAAGCCTTGGCGGAATTGCCGCCGCCTTTGCGGTAATTTTTGCCGCAAGATACGGAAAAGAAAGCGGCGGAGCCGTTGCAGGCGTTGCAGTTGGAACACTGGTCTCGCTTTCAAACGGAATTTTTGATTTTGAACTTGCGGGATATGCTGTAGGTGGCCTTGTTGCTGGGATTTTTGCGGTTTTCGGAAAGTTTGGGTGCGCTGTTTCTTTCCTTGCGGTTAGGCTGATGATGTGCATTCTTGCTTCGGAATATCCGGATTTTATCCCGGTTTATGAATCGGTAATTGCTTCGGGAATTTTCGTGCTCATTCCGGAAAAGGCGGGTGGAACTGTTTCTTCTAAAATACTTTTTTCGGAAGATACGGCAGATTCCGCAACGGTTAAAGAACTGGTTCTTTCGAAAATCGGAAGGGCTGCCGACGGCCTTGCGGATATTTCCACAGCAACAAGAAAGGTGGCTTCTTCCATAAGAAGAGAAAACTCTCTCGGAATGAGCACGGTATTAAATGATTCAGCGGAAGAAAATTGCCGCCGGTGCTCAAAAAGCGGAATTTGCTGGCAGAAAAAATATTCCGAAACAACAAAAGCGTTTTATGAAATCGGAAACGCGGCAAAAGAACTTCGCGAACCGGTTTTGGATGATGAGTTTTCCGAAAGATGTGTCCGCCTTGAGCACCTTATCTGTAGCATAAAAAACAATTATAAAAAAGCGGCGGAGAAAAACTCCGCGGAAAGAAAACTTGAAAACGTAAGGGGAATCGTAACGGACCAGTTCGACGGAACGGCGCTTCTTTTGCGGGATATCGCCGCCGAAGCGGCAACGGTAAAAAGCGTTGACAAAAAGCTTTCGCTGGCGGTAAAAAACGTTTTCGAAGGAAACGATATCCCGCTTTTTGCCTGTGTTTGTTATTATAACACCGACGGATGCCTTAACGTTGAGGTTTCAGGCGTGAAGGAAAGAATTAAAAAAATAGATGTTCCGGCAATTACCGAAGAACTTTCTGACGTTTGCGGATGTGACCTTGCAAAACCGGTAAAACGCGACACCGAAAACGCAAGAAGGCTTATTTTTTGCGAAAAACCGCTTCTTGAAGCAAAATTCGGAAAAGTTTCGATAAACGCCGAAGGAGAAAAATTCTGCGGCGATTGTGCGGAAAATTTTATCGATCAGTACGGTTGCGCTCATATGATTTTAAGCGACGGAATGGGAAGCGGGGAACACGCCGCGCTTGATTCAATGATGACGGCAGGACTTGTTGCAAGAATGGTTCGGGCGGGTTTTCGCTTCGGGCCGGCAATAAAGCTTGTAAATTCCGCTCTTCTGCTTAAATCGGAAGACGAATCTCTCGCGACGGTGGATGCTTTTTCAGTAAATCTTTACACCGGTTCGGCAAATTTTTATAAAGCCGGAGCGGAAAGCTCCTTTGTTTTGAAAAACGGAAGAGCTTCGAAAGTCGAAAGTGTTTCTTTCCCGGTCGGAATTCTCGGTGGAGCGGAATTTGAACAGAACAGCATGCATCTCGGCGAAGGCGACGTTGTTGTTTTGGTAACGGATGGAGTTACCGCAACGGGAAGCGACTGGATCCCTTCGGAACTTAAAAGCCTTGCGGAAAAACCGGCGGAAGAAATTGCCGCGAGAATTGCCGAAACGGCTCTTAAACGGAGAAACGACGGACATTCCGACGACATTACGGTGGCTGT
>JAFOYK010000139.1 GCA_017424665.1 Oscillospiraceae bacterium | reverse complement strand
TTATGTTTCGCTTTTCAAAGGAAGTTACTATTCCGCGGAAATAATCCTCGTAATCGCCGGTGCCTTCGGAATAATATTTTGAAAGAAGACCGGAAACTGTTTCGGATTGGGAATAGATAACTTTTTCAACGCTTCCGTAATAATAATCTTTTATGGAAAAAGCTATTACGATTTCAAGCGCTATAAGAATTACGAGGATAACGCCGAGGCTGTTTAAAAGCCAGCGTTTTGTAATCTTTTTAACTGCCATCCGGCGCCCTCCTTTCGGAAAATTTTCGTTAAAAGTTCTGTTTCGGGCTTATGCCATCCATTTATAGCCGAAGCCCCAGACGGTCTGGAGATGGGCCGGGTTCGAAGGTTCTTCTTCAATTTTCATACGAAGTCTTCTGATGTTTACGTCAACGATCTTATCGTCGCCGTTATAGCTTTCGCCCCAGATTCGTTCAAGAATGCTCTTTCTTTCAAGGGCGGTTCCTTCGTTGCTCATGAAAAGTTCCATAAGCTGGAATTCCACCTGGGTGAGGTCAACAAGGTTTCCGTTTTTCGCAAGAGTTCTGCTGAGAATGTTAAGAGTGAAAGGTCCGGAAACAAGTTCGTCGTTATGGGTGTTTTCGGGGGTTACGGAAATTCTTCTGCAAATTGCGTCGACCCTTGCGGTAAGTTCGCTTGGGGAAAAAGGCTTGGTAACATAGTCATCCGCGCCGAGCATAAGGCCGTTTACTTTATCCATTTCCTGAGATTTTGCGGAAAGCATGATTATTCCGACGGTGTTGCTTCTTTTTCTGATGCGCTGGCAAACGGCGAAACCGTCGATTCCGGGCATCATGATATCGAGGAGAACAACGCTGAAATCGTTGGGAGATGCTTCAAAATATTTAATTGCGTCTTCACCGCAGGAGGCATCCACAACTTCATAACCCGCGCGGCGAAGGGTTATAACTTCAAATTCGCGGATAGCGTCTTCATCTTCACAAACAAGAATTTTTTTCATTGGTTTTCCCTCCCTCTTTTAAATAAAAATAAAACTTTCGGAAATTGTTTCGGGCGCAATATAAAATTCGCTTTCTTCGCCCTCGGCAAGTTTTACGTAATAATTTTTGGTTTCGTCTTCCGCCGCAAGAATATAATCTTCATATTTATCCTGATAATCGTTTTTGCTTACGGCAAAAATTTCAAGAACAGCTGCGCCGGTTTTAACGTTGGTGAAAACAAAACTGTCGGTGGAAGAGCCGTTTTGCACGGAAACTTTTTTGTTCCAGCTTTCCGGAACGGTGAAAAGATATCCGCTTTCTGTGTTTGCAACGCCGTTCCAGACAGGTTCGGATTTTTCTCCGTTATACTGCATATATTGCAGGAAGAAAATTTCGGAACTTTTATCCTGGGCATAATCTTCGCGGAGTTCAACGGGCATTTCGATTATTCCGTCGCCGTTTATATCCATGCAGGGAACTTTGGTGTTGCGAAGGAAAATTCCGCGTTTTCCGTAACCGCCGCCAACAACCACAACAATGCCTTCGTTTTCACTTTCGCTTTCATCCTCTTCTTTTTCCATAAAATCGGAAATAAAGAAACGTTTCGCTCCGTTTTCTTCAAGGGCAAACATTTCGGTAAGATAGACCCCTTCGGAAATTTCGGAATCTATGAAGAACATTCCTTTTCCGTCATAAATTTTTCCGGAACCCTTCGCAAAGATATTCGGGTAATCCGCATGGATGGAAATATCGTCGGTTGCGAGAACTTCTTTTCCGCTTCCGTAAACGATTTTAAGAGAGTTTCTTCCCATGGCGTTTTTGCTTATTATGACGACTTCGTTTTTTCCGTCGCCGTCAATATCGGTTATTTCGGCGCCTTCACAGGAATCGCCGTGAACTTTTTCAAGACGCTCGTTTTCATAGCGGTAGATTCCGACTTCCTGTTCCCATTTTATAACAACGTCGGAACCTTTTTCATCAATTTCTGCGAAATTAACGCTTTCGATATCGCCGTAAAATCCGGCGGCTTCATAAACGGAAACCCAGCTTTCTTCCGTTTTCTTAAGCACGTTTATTCTTGTGCTTTCGTCATAAACGGAATAAAAAGCCATTGCTTCTTCGGTGCCGTCGCCGTCAAGGTCTTTAAAAATAAACGCGGAGTTAAGTTCGCCCGTTTTGGGGTAGCGAAGAACATAACTTTCACCGATAACTTCCGTCAGCGCGGCATTGAGTTTTTCCTGTTCCGCGGTGAAAACCGGCGGCTTCATCAAAGCTTCGGTATCCATTTCCAGAACGTTGCATCCGGAAAAAACAAAACAGAGAATCAGCGAAGCGGCTGTTATAAGAAACTTTTTCAAAAACGGGCACCTCCTTTTTATGAATTACAATTATCTATATTATAATATAATACAAACAGAGCTTTTTTGTCAATTGATTAGCTGTAAACATTGTGTTAAAGAGAGCTCTCTCCATAATTTTTCTTTACATGAACCGTGAAAAGGAATATAATCTTTTTATAAAAATCTTTTCAGGAGGCTTTAAAATGGATTACGATAAAAAATCTCTTAAAATTGCCGCAAAAATCACCGCCGGAACTCTTTCCGAAAGCGGAAAGCTTGATTCTGAAAGCGCGAAAGAAACCGTAAAGTTCCTTAAAACCGTTTACGCTGAAATTTCTCCCCTTCGTGAAGAAGAAAATTTCGTAAAAGACGCTTTCAAAGCCGCCGGAAAAATCACCGCGGCCGCTTGCGAGGAAATGGAAGAACCGGAAGGCGAAACCGCCGCAAAATTCTTCAAAGTTGTTTACGAAGGAATTCTTCCCATCGCTTCCGAAGAAGATTTTGACGAAGACGTTTTCAAATACGTTTCCAAAATAACCGCTGCTGCCTGCGAAGAAATGGAAGAGCCCGACGAAGAAAAAGCCGCCGAAGCCGCCGAATTCTTCAAAGCCGTTTATTACGGACTTCTCGAAGAAGAAAAAGCCGAAGAAGAACCCTGTGAAGAAAAACCCGTTTGCAACGGAAAATATATCGTTAAGGAAACCCCCAGCGGAATCAAATTCAGCCTTGCCGCAGGAAACAACCAGATAATCGGCGTTTCCGAAATTTATTCTTCCCGCGCCGCTTTGGAAAAAGGAATTGAATCCGTTCGCAAAAACGCACCTTGCGCAAACGTCGAGGACCAGACCGTTGAACCCGCTGAAACCGCAACCTGCCCCAAATTTGAAATTTATAACGACAAAGCAGGTGAATTCCGCTTCCGCCTTAAAGCCCGCAACGGCGAAATAATCCTTGCTTCCGAAGGTTATAAAACCAAAGCTTCCTGCGAAAACGGAATTGAATCCGTCCGCAAAAACGCACCGGCGGAAATTGCAGAATAACGGAGGACAACATGGCTGAAGAAAGACGCGACAAACATAATTATTATCTCGACATCGCCGAAAGCGTTCTTGAACGCGGAACCTGCCTTCGCAGAAAATACGGCGCAATAATCGTTAAAAACGACCAGATAATTTCCACCGGATATGCCGG
>JAFOYK010000204.1 GCA_017424665.1 Oscillospiraceae bacterium | reverse complement strand
TTTTCCGGCATTCTTCCTTCGAGAAGAACAACTTCGTTCATTCCGGAATCCGGAACAGCCATAAGTTTCGCAATAACGCTGGCGTTGCGGTCGTTTCTTACGAAAACGTCTTTTGAATAAGTTGGAAAAACCGCTTTAACCCCTTCCGCGTTTTCAATTTCGGCAAGGTCTTTTTCGTCAAAACCAAGGGTGGAAACAAGCCTTATATCCATAAGGTTTTGCTGTGCAAAATATTTTTCCTGGGTAAGAAGCATATCCGGACCGGTTGCTTTAAGTCCGGCGAAAAAGCCTGCTCCAAGGGCGATTATCGCGAAAATCGAGAAAAATCTGCTTTTTGTTTTTCCGATTTCACGAAAAATATCTTTCAGAAACGCCGATTTCATTTTAATCGCCCTCCTTTCAAAATTTTTTTCTTACCATTCTATCTGTTCGATGGGTGTCGGGTTTTCGTTGATTTCAATTCCGGTAACTTTGCTGCTGTTTATGTGGATAACTTTATCCGCCATGGGAGTAATGGCAAGGTTATGGGTTATTACAATTACCGTCATTCCGTCGATTCGGCAGCAATCCTGAAGAAGCTGAAGAATCTGCTTACCGGTAACGTAATCAAGAGCACCGGTAGGTTCGTCGCAAAGAAGAAGTTTCGGATTTTTCGCAAGTGCTCTCGCAATCGCAACACGCTGCTGCTCACCGCCGGAAAGTTGAGCCGGAAAGTTGTTCATTCTTTCCGCAAGACCCACTTCGTTAAGAACCGCTTCAGGATCAAGCGGGTTTTTGCAAATCTGGGAAGCAAGTTCGACGTTTTCCTTTGCGGTAAGGTTCTGGATAAGATTATAGAACTGGAAAACAAAGCCGATGTCGTGGCGGCGATAGGTTATAAGTTCTCGGTTACTGTATTTTGCGATGTTTTTTCCGTCAACAATGATATCGCCTTCGTTGCATGTATCCATTCCGCCAAGGATATTGAGAATTGTTGTTTTTCCCGCGCCGGAAGGGCCGACTATTACAACAAATTCGCCTTTTTCAATATCGAAGCTTACGTTGTTTGAAGCGGTTATGGTAACTTCGCCCATCTGATATCTTTTGCAGACGTTTTTTAAACTTACAAAACCTGACAAATTTTTCACTCCCCGGAAACAAATAATTTGTAATATTCAGACTTTTGTGATATTATAGATAAAACATATCTTTTTTTATATTTATATTAACAATTATATACTTTTTTTAAAAATAAATCTACATTTTAAAGGGAGCTTTTTTATGAATCTTATCGGTTTTTACAACTACACCGTAATTCTTACATATCTTGGCGCGGCGGCAGCTGTTTGCGGAATTTTCTTTTCCGCGGAAGGTTATCCTTTCTGGGGAATTGTCTGTCTCCTTTTCGCCGGTCTTACCGATATGTTTGACGGCAAAGTTGCTTCCACAATGAAACGTACCGAAGAGGAAAAAGCTTTCGGAATTCAGATTGACTCCCTTTGCGACCTTATAAGTTTTGGTGTTCTTCCCCTTGCAATCGGCTATGGTCTCGGCCTTTCCGGCGGATTTTTCTATGTTTCCTGCGCTGCTTATCTTCTTTGCGCAATAATCCGCCTTGCATATTTTAACGTTGATGAAGCAAACCGCCAGAAATCCGAAAACGGAAGAAGAAAAACTTATTACGGTCTTCCCGTAACCTCCGCAGCACTTATCTTCCCTCTTATCTTCGGTCTTAAATCCCTTCTCGGTGTGGCCATGCCGGTTATTTACCAGATTGCTCTTTACGGAGTTGCGGCGGCTTTCATCCTTAAATTCAAACTTCCGAAACCGGACAAAAAAGGAATTCCCGCTCTTGTTGTGATTGGTCTTGCAATTCTTGTTCTCGTCATCGTAAGCGGACTTAAATAAAAAAACATATTTTCCGGGAGATGCTCTTTTGAGCATCTCTTTTTTGTTTCCGGAAATAAATAATTTCCTGCAAAAAATTGCACAAAGCGACGGATAAAAACCGCGTTCGTCTTATTGCAACTTTATAAATAATATGTTACAATAAAATGGAATAAGTGTTGGAAAGAGGTGTGGAAATGGCAAAGATAATTCTGGTTGCTTCCGGAAAAGGCGGAGTTGGAAAATCCACCGTTTCCGCGCTTTTGGGCGAAGCTTTTGCTTTTAAAAAAAGCCCGGTTCTTTTGCTCGAACTTGATTCCGGTCTTCGCAGCCTTGACGTTGCTCTCGGCGTTTCGGAGCATGTTCTTTTCGACATGGGCGATATAATCCGCGGTTCCTGTGAAACAAAGGACGCAATTATAAACTGCCCCTTCTGCCCCGATCTTTCGCTTATTGCGGCCGCCGCAAAACCGGTTGCCGTAACGGAAGAAACCATTCGCAAAATCATCGGCGAATTCGGAAATTATTATGAATTCATAATTCTCGATTGCCCCGCCGGAATTGGCCCCGAACTTGAAAACGCGGCAAAATGCGCCGATCTCGGCCTTGTTGTCGCAACGCCGGACCCTTCTTCCATCCGTGGCGCAAGGGCCGCCGGAAACCTTCTTTCCTCCTTTGGAGTTAAAGAAAGAAGGCTCGTTATCGAACGTTGCCCCCTTAAGGCAAAAAAATTAAGCCCAATTAAAAACCTTGACGAAATCATCGACGGTTCCGAACTTCAGCTTATAGGAGTTATCTGGGAAGACCCCGCAACAAGGGATTCCATGGATTCCGGCGAACCGCTTGACGATTCCAACACAAACTATGAATGTTTCCGCGCCCTCTCGGAAAGGATCCGCGGTAAAAATATCCCCCTCGGTTTTAAATAAAAAGGAGGTTTGCTAATGAATATCGCTATTATTGCACAGGACACAAAAAAAGAACTTATGGTCCAGTTCTGCATCGCTTATTGCGGAATTCTTGGAAGACACAAACTTTGCTCCACTTCCAGAACCGGAAAACTTGTTGCTGACGCAACCGGCCTTAAAATCTCCCGCTTCCTCAGCGGAAGCCACGGCGGCTGTGAACAGATTGCTTCCAGAATTGCCTGCAACGAAATTGACCTTCTCCTTTTCTTCCGCGACCCCATGAACCAGAACCCGGACGCGGATTACACCACCCTTCTTCGTCTTTGCGACGTTCACAACATTCCTGTTGCAACCAACATTGCCACCGCAGAAGCTCTTATTCACGCTCTTGAACGCGGCGACCTTGATTGGCGTGAACTTGTTCATTGATAAAAAACGGCTTTAATAAGCCATTTTCGACATTTCGAACCAAATTTAGACTATTTTTGATTATTATAATCAGAATTATATAAGAGGTATTTTCTATGGCTATTCTTACTAAAGCGCCCAGAGGAACCCAGGACGTTCTTCCGGAACAGAGCGCAAAATGGCAGCACGTTGAAAAAACTGCCATGAAGGTTGCCGAACTTTTCGGCTTTAAGGAAATCCGTTTTCCGACCTTTGAACACACCGAACTTTTCGCAAGAGGCGTCGGCGATTCCACCGACGTTGTTCAGAAAGAAATGTACACCTTCCTTGATAAGGGCGAACGTTCCATCACTCTTCGTCCGGAAGGCACCGCAGGCTGCATGCGCACCCTTATCGAACACGGACTTCTCAACGGCGCTCTTCCTGTTAAAGCAAGCTATCTCACCAGCTGCTTCCGTTATGAAAAACCCCAGGCCGGCCGCCTTCGTGAATTCCACCAGTTCGGTGCGGAACTTGTCGGCGCTGCTT
>JAFOYK010000196.1 GCA_017424665.1 Oscillospiraceae bacterium | reverse complement strand
GAGGATTTCGCAAAGTTCGGAAGTTTCGCCCTTTGCGCCGAAAGGTTCAAGGTTAATCCCAACATCGCTGCTTACAATCTGGCTTCCGAGATATGTAACGGCCCTTTTAAAAATATTGATTACCGGTTTTTCAAGGTCCGGTGCGTTTACCCCTTCCCACTGTTCCCCTTCGTAAAATTTTTCGTTTCGTTTAACAATTTCGTGCAGCCTTATCTGCTGGTGATAATCCTCCCCGCGAAGATATTCATTCCATACCGCCTGGGGTGTAATTTTCTTCGGTTTCTTCATATTCTCCCTCCGTCTGGCTTTCGCCGCTGTAATTTAAGATGTTTACCCATTGTTCCGCAATGGTCGGGTCTTTTTCCCTGGTTACGGAAAAACCGTTTCGCAAAGATAAGGGATCCCGCTCTTTTTCCGAAAAATCAAAAAAGGCGGGCGGAGAAACCTCCCCCGCCTTTTCTTCTTCCGGAGTTTTTTTGCGCAAAAGCGCCGCTAAAATTTTTCTTATTTTCATAAAGTTATCTCCTTCCAGTCCGGCGAAAATTCTTCCGGGGAAAAAGAGGTATCTCTTTCGGCGGAATAAACCTTTCCGTCTTTCCAAAGCATACATTCGCCTTTAAGATACATATCCGAAGTTGAAACCGGCTTTACCCAGGGTTTTGCTTTTTTCGGGTCTTTGGTGTGGCTTATTCTCCAAAGCGCCGGAAGTTCCGAAGGAAAATTCGGATGGTTTTTTGCGTTATGGGGCTGTAAAAGAACGTAAACCTGTTCGCCGAACTTAACCGGTGCCCCGGCGGAAACTTTTGAATAATCTTTTTCTCCGCTCCATTCCGGAACAAAAATTTCCTCCGCAATAATTGCCGTTCCGTCCATTTTGGGTGAACGTTCGCGAAGGTCCTTTGCGGCAAGAGCCGCCATTTTTCTGATTTCATCCAGAATATCATTCATCAATGCTGTTCACCCCTTCCGCAATAGCTTTTTTGATTTCTTCTTCGCCAAAGCTTTCTTCTTTCGGAATTTCGTGTTCTTTCCATTTCTGCAAAAGAGCGCCGTTTTCTTCTTCATAAAAAGGAACGTAATAAAATCCGTCTTTTACAGGCGCTTCGGTTCTTTCAAGGCGAAAGTAACCGATTGCGTTATAAATTTCTTCGCTGTTCGTGGCGTTATAATGAACGCCGTTAAAATCAAATTCGCTCGGTGCAAATTCAAGGGAAATTCCGTCTTCGCTTTTTGCAAAATTTCTGTTCATTTAATCACCTTCCTTGTATTCAAGCCAAAGTTCTTTGATAAATACATAACCCGTATCTGTCACACAAACACCAAAAATAATGTCTCCGGAATATTGTGAAACATCAAATTCAAAAGTAAGAAAATCCGGAGAAGATGTGTAACCAACACTTTTTTTGCCTATAAGACTATCTTCGTTGTTTGTTTCGGAAGTAAGCAAACCTATTTTGGTTGTATTCATTTCTGCTCTTTCACCCGCGTTCATAACTGCAACAAGTTTCTTGTATTTTGTTGCGTTTATGTGAAACCAAGCAGTTCGCGGCCCAATCGTTGCGCGAAGTCGCAAACAGCCTTCAACACCGGAACCGGAATGTTTATAAATTGATTTGCTCATATTGCTTCCAAGAACCAAATTACAATTCTCAACATCTGTAAAACCCGGCTGAAAAATATAGAGCGGTTTTTCTACTCCGCCGGCCAAAAGTGCTCTTCTTCTGTTATCCATAATCAAGCACTCCAATTCTTCCAGATAATATAGCCGTTATCGCAGGAAAATTCCCAGATTTCCGAAGCCTTTGCCGAAGCAACGTCGTCTCCGCCGCTTTTTGCAAAGCCGGTTACGGAAATTGAGGGAGCGGAAGAACCGAAGGTCACAAAACCGTGGCAGGAAACAGTATCCCCCACCATAACAAAATCTGTAACCCCGGTATATTCATATTCCCTGTTGTCTTCAACGGTCATTGAAACCGTTCCGGAGGTTGCAACAAGAATAGGTTTAGTAACAAGCCCGCTTTCGTCTTTGTTTTTTGCCTCAATGGTTCCGCCGATTCCGGTCATAAGGATTTTTCCGTTTTGAGAACCGATTTTTCCTTCCGAATCTATGTTTCCGTGAAAATGGTCTGTTCCGGAAATTCCCGCCGCGGCAAGGTCGATCGGGTCGCTTCCGCCAATGGAATGCTGAAAAGCATGTTTTGCCGGCGCGGCGCCAACCTGTTCGGGAGTATAATCTCCCGCTTCCGCAACGACAGCTCCCCTTCTTCCGTGAACAGAAGTAACAGCTCCCGCCGCAACAACAACGTCTTCAAGGTCGTCTTTCGTTGCGCCGTTTTCAATAAGATATTCGATTATCTCATTAATTTTAACAATCGCGACGCTTCGGACAATTTCCTCAACTTTTTCCTGCATCTCTTTTGAGGAAAGCCCCGGAACGTCCGGCTGACCGATAACGCCTTTTCCGGAAAGATCGCTTTCCAAAATTTTTTCAAGTGTCATTCTTTTTCTCCTTTCGTTTTATTTAACTCTTCCTTTTTCGGTATATTCCAAAGAAAAACCGTAAAGTCCGAAAGCCTTGTCCATTTCGTCGCAAACGATTCTGAATCCGGCCTTGTCGAATTTTTTTATTTTTGTTTTAACCGTAACGGTTCTCGGTTCGGAATTTCCGCTCCAGGTAAAATTCGCCCAATTTACCGCGTTCCACGCAAAATAGGAAATTTTTCCGGTCCATTCTTTAATAACTTTCCAGATTCCGTTTATCTTGAATTCAAGGCGAACTTTGTTTTGCGCATAGGGCGCAAGTTCCAGCGCAACGGTTTTAACGGTTTTGTTTCGCCAGAAAGTTTCGCCCGCAAAATCCGGAACAGTCCAGTAAGCGCAGATTGCCTTTCCGCCTTCGGACGAAAAATCCTCGTAACTTCCGGCGGATTCCCTGTCGCTGTTAAAACAGCAAACGTTTCCTTTTTCATCGCCGAAAAAAAGCTCGCCGTCCTTTTCCCAAAGAATCCTTGCAGGAATTCCGGTCCAAAGATAACATTCATACTGAAAAGCGGAAAGCGGTTCGCCTCTTTTAAAATCCCTTTGGCTGCTGTCAAGAAGGTAAAGTTTTCCGCCCGCCGCAATAACGTAAAATTGCTTCCATTTTGCGCAAAAAGCATTCGCAAGGTCCTCTTCGCAAAGCGCTTTGTTGATAAAATAAGAGCGGTTCTGGGTATATTTTTCTCCGGAAATATCTTCGGTCGTAATGGCGTAAACGCCCCTTTCCGTAAGAAAGAGCTGTTCGCTTTCCATAAAGACAAAACCTCTCGGGCAAACCGCAGGCTCTCCCTGAAGGTGTTTTTCTATCGGGAAAGAAACGTTTCCGTTTTCGTCAAGAAAAGGCGACCTTATAACAATGCTTCTTCCGTCCCTTGGCGAAGAAATATAGGTTGCAAGGGAATTTTCAATAACCGAATATCCGAGAATTTCGCTTCCTTTTCCGCAAAGGCCGGAATAATAAACGTCAGGCCAATAAGTCGGGTCGCCCGCGGCGCACCAAAAATCGTTTCCCGGAAAATTCGGGTTTCCGCAAGCAAAAATTCTTCCGGAAGTTCCGCCGTTATCGAAAGTAATGCATCTTTTACAGCCGTTTATCTTTGCGCGATATCCCTCAAAATCCTTTTCCGCTTCGATAATAAGGTTATCCTCTCCGGAAACGGGCGTTTTCGAAACCGCTTCGTTAAAAAGAATCTTTCCGTTTTCTCTGTCAACGGAAAAATCCGTTCCTTCTGTTTTTTCCTGAAAAGTTCCGTGCTCATCCATAACCCAGGCTTTCACTTTTCCTTCCGAAAGGTTCTTTTTCGAAAGGCTGAAACTTTTTTCCGTTCCGGTTTCGCAAAGAAAACTTTCCTTCCATCGGTTCGAAAGAAGGTTAAATTCTTCTTTAAGAGTTCCGCCCGGTTCGTTTTTATATCTTGCGCGGATAAAAATCTCGGAATTTTCTTCCGGCGCGGCTTCAAAAACAACGGTTTCTTCCGAAATTTCATAATTTTCTTCGTTTTCGTCAACTTTGAGCACCGTTATTTCTTCCGGTTTTTGTTCAAGCATGAATTTTCTGCTTATTCCGTTGCCTTTGAGCACCGTTTCTTTTTCAAATTCATCCGCGGTTTTGGAAATGAGCACCGTCGGAATATAGGCCTTTTCAGAAAGCGGCAAAACCTCTTTTCCATCAAAAACAAGGGCGGTTTTTCCGTCGAAAATATAAAACCTTTCGCCAACTGTTTCCCCGGAAGAAATTTCATCCGCCATTCCTTCAAAGATAAGTTCTCCGTCACAAAAAAGTTTTGTTCCCGAATGGATAAGAACTTTTTCCCCGAAAACAAAGGCGCCGTTTATCCTTTCTCCATAATTTTTCAAAAGAAAAAAGCCCGTTCGCTTGATGGGGTTCCCTTTGGAATCCGGCATCATATTCGGTGCGTCCGGGCTTCTTTTCCTGTCGATGTCGGCCTTGGCGGAACTAAGATCTATACCGGCAAAAGAAGTTATCTCCAGAACTTTTTTCGCTTTGCTGTTTTCTTTTTCAAAGTTTAATGATCCCGGCATAATTTTCTCCTTTCGCCCTTAAAGGCCCTTTTCTCTTTTTTCCTCAAGCGCCGCAAGAGAAAGCAGATATTCCAGCCACTGGCGGTTATATTTTTCTTCGCCTTCGGCCTGTTTTTCACTCGTTTTTGTTCCAAGTTCCTCAAGATTTTCCGAATATCCCTTTCGTATATCGTTCCTGCTTCCCTGATATTTCGCGTCAAGGTCAGCAAGGGTGCTTTCAAAAGCCCCGCCGTTGATTCCTTCCGCGGCCATCTTTTCCGGAAGAGCCGCCTCGGCTCTTTGCTGAAGAATCCAGTTTTCGCGAAGCGCATCGTCCCTTTCCCTTCTAAGTTTTTCCGCCGCAAGATCAAAAT
>JAFOYK010000106.1 GCA_017424665.1 Oscillospiraceae bacterium | reverse complement strand
GCAGTTCCGCCGGAAAGGCCGTTATAATAACCGATAATTCCGGTGGAATTATCTACCATATAGATGTTGCGGCGGTGTTCGCAGCCGGAAAAATATTTTTCCGAAAGGGAAATCACCGCATCCGCTTTTGAAAGGACGTTTTCCATTCTTTTAACAGTTCTTAAAGAATGGCGCTTCGGTGCTTCGGAATAGGGGAGAGCAGCAATAAGAGCGATTCCTTCAAGTTCGGATTTAAGTTCAAGAACGATTTCCGCGGCGAAAAGATCGAAACCTTCCGCCATTCCGCTTATGAAAAAACGAAAGCCTTCATCGTAAAAATCGATTATTGCCGCGCGGAGATTTGTTTTGAGCGCGATTATCTCCGGCGAGAATTCGTTTCCGTTCATAGGAAGTTTCGAAGGTCTCGGGCCGGTGAAGCAACAGGTGGTTTCAGGATTCATGCTCCGGTTCCTTTCTCAATTACCCAGAAAAACGCGGTGAGAAGGCCATAGATGACCGGCTGATGAACGATATATATCGCAAGGGTGTTGGAACCGATTTTGCAAAGAAAATCGGAATGTTTGTTCATCATGAAATCCGGAATTTTTCTTTCTTTGAACCATTTTCCGATGAAGCATCCGAAAAGGAAAAGGAAGAACCAGGGAAGAAGCGGAAAATAATCCGCGGAGCGGAAACCCGGTCCGGGAAGGCCGATAACCGCAAGATATTTGCTGAAATAGAGATTGTAGGGAACAGCGACTTTTCCGAACATTATCGTTCCGGAAGGAAGACCGTAAAGGAAAAGATAGGTCAGAAGGGAAATTACCGCGCTGAGAAGAGCGGGAGCTTTTTTAACGGATTTTCTGAAAATATGATAAATTATCATTGAAGCACCGAGAAAATGGAGAACGCCGAACCATATTACCTGTGACGGCATGAAAAAATAAGTTCCCAAGGTCATAAGCATTCCGCAGCCGAAAACAACAAGGCCGTGTTTAAGAGCGTTTCTGGTAAGCCTTGCGGAAATTCCGGCGATTATTATAAACGTGCAGCAGATGGTCATCTGGAAAGTATCCCATGTGGGGGAATAAAAATCAAAATCAAGTCCGAAAATTGCGTAAAGGTCATAGGCCGCGTGGTAGATTATCATTCCGATAAGCGCAAGACCGCGCATTTCATCAAGGAAGAAAATTCTTCCGCCTTTTGCTGCCATAAAAATCGCCTCCTTTTATGGTAATATTATATAATAACTTGAAAAGATGTGCAATAATTTCCGAAAGCGGAGCGGGCTATTAAAATTTTGTAAATATTTTTTAATGCACTTGTGTAATTTTGTGTTTTTTGGTATTATTACTTTGTGAAACTATGAAAAGATGAAAAAGCGGATAAAAACGCTTTATATATGAAAGGAAAAATTATGGCAGAAAATAATAACGGTTGGGAAAAACCGGAAGAAAAATTTCCGGAAACGGAATTTGAAGACAGCTTTTCCGAATTTTTCAGCGAAGAAGAGGAAATAGGAATTTCCGAAAGCGGAAAAAAACGCAGAAAGAAAAAAGCAGGCCCCGATATTCTTGCGGTTTCCGAAGAAACCGACCAGGGCTTTGTTATAACCGAAGTTGTTGCTCTTGACACCGGAAGCGAAATCGTAAAGCTTGGCGAAGAGACCGAAGAAGACGATGAGCACGAAGATGAGCAGGAACTTTCCGAAGAGGAAGAAAATTCCGAAGAAGCTGATGCTAATGCGGAAAACGACGAACCTTCCGAAGATGAAGAAGAGGTGACCGAGGTGGATCTTTCCGCCGAAGAAACCGAGGAAAAGGGCAAAAAAGTTTTCTTCCCCAACGCGAAAAAATATATTGGTGAAAGAAGAAAACATAAATATGCCGCAACAGTCGGCGCTGTGCTCATTGGTCTTGCAATTGTCGGCACCATAAGCCTTTGTTCCGCTCTTTTTAATCTTGGCGTAAGCGTTCTTGACAACACCAGACAGAAAGAAGCTTTTGAATGGAAGGTTTATCCGCTTCTTATGCTTGACCCGGCTGCTTTTGAAGACCCGAAACAGCTTGACAAAGAAGTTGTTCTCAAAAGCGCTCTTTGGGCTACCCTTCTCGAAAACCGCACCAAATATAATTATGACGAAAACGGAATGCTTCTTGTTCCGGCTTCCGACCTTGACGTTGCGGCAAAGAGACTTTACGGAAGCGGCGTTGTTCTTGAACACAGAACTTTCAACGAAGGTTACGACTATTTCTATATTTACGATGAAGAAACCAACACCTATTCCGTTCCGATAATGGGACAGACCGCTTCCTATGTTCCGAAGGTGGTTGATATTGCAAAAGACGGAAACGTTTATACCCTTATAGTAGGTTACGTTTCTCCCACAACTCTTTGGAACGTTAGCGAGGACGGTTCTTCCGAATCTGTTCCGGATAAATATCTTTATTATGAACTTGAAAAAGTTGCAAGAGGAGAGTATGTTATCCGCGCAGTAAGAAGAATTCCCGAAGACGAACTTCCGGAAGACCTTGAAGTTTCCGATATGCAGTCCCTTAACCAGACCCAGTATTTCGATTATGACGAAATCCAGCAGGAATATATGGAGCAGGAGATGGCGGAAAACAAAGACGCTTCCGCCGATACTCCGGCTTCGGAAGTTCCGGAAACCTCCGAAGGAGAGGAAAATCCCGAAGGGGAAGAAACTTCCGAAGATGAAGAATCTTCCGATGAATAATTAAAAAAAACAGCAGAATCCCGCGGTTTTCCGCGGGATTTTTTTATGCTTTCGGGAAGAGCGGTTTTTGTAAATTTTCATTGAAAAAGAAGGAGCATGGTGCTATAATTATTTAAATATTATATTTTATAATGGCAGAGTGTTTTATTGCGGAGGTTATGGGATATGAAAAAATGGAAACTTATGCCGGGAAACCCCGGAAAAGCAAAACATATTGAGGAGGAACTGGGAGTTCCCGCTCTTGTAAGCGAAGTTCTTGTTGCAAGAGGAATCGATACCCCCGCAAAAGCAGAAAATTTTATTGCAAGAGAAATTCCGTTCAGCGACCCGATGGCTTACCGCGATATGGATAAAGCGGTGCAGAGAATCAACGAAGCCCTTGATGAGGGCGAAAGGATCTGCGTTTACGGCGACTATGACTGCGACGGAATGACCGCAACGGTCCTTCTTTACGATTATCTTGCTTCCATCGGCTGCGACGTCTGGTATTACATTCCCGACAGAGAAACCGAAGGTTACGGCCTTAACAAAGGCGCGATCGATTATATCGCTTCCAAAGAAACCGACCTTATCGTAACCGTTGACAACGGCGTTTCTGCCATTAATGAAATAGACTACGCTTCCTTCCTCGGAATCGACGTAGTTGTTACCGACCACCACAAACCGAGAGAAGTTCTTCCGGATGCGGTTGCGGTTGTTGACCCGCACAGAGAAGACGAAACCGACGAAAACGTATATAAAGAACTTGCGGGTGTCGGCGTTGCTTTCAAGCTTGTCTGCGCTCTTGAAAACGATAACGGCTGGGGAATCATCGAACAGTATGCGGACCTTATCTGCATCGGCACCGTTGCGGATATTGTTCCTCTTACCGGAGAAAACAGAATTCTTGTTCGCCAGGGACTTTCGCTTATCAGCGAAACCACCAATCTTGGTCTTCAGGCTCTTCTTCAGGAAACCGGTCTTTCCGAAAAACAGCTTACCGCGGATATGATAGCTTTCGGAATCGCTCCGAAGCTCAATTCCGCCGCAAGACTCGGTTCCGCATATCAGGTAACCGAACTTCTTACCACCGAGGACGAGGAACTTGCCGAACAGCTTGCTTCCGACCTTTGCGAACAGAACCGCCAGAGACAGCAGCTTGAACAGGAGATTGCAAAAGATATTGATGCAATGTTCCTTGAAAAAGCGGATATC
>JAFOYK010000201.1 GCA_017424665.1 Oscillospiraceae bacterium | reverse complement strand
ACTTGTGTATAATATTTCTATTATATATTTGAAAGGTCAAAAAATGGACGACGCAGACATACGAAGTATTAAAATAAATTGATTTTCGGAGCATAGCCTGGGCGTTTTCGCCTCGGGCTGTGCTTTTTTGCGTTAAATATAAATTCTGAAAGGTTGTATCAATTAACAAAATGGACAATATCGGCACAATAGTTGCAATGGGATTCCTTGTAATGATGTCGGCTTATTTTTCCGCAACGGAAACCGCTTTCAACAGTCTTAACATGACTAAAATCAAAATCGCCGCCGAACACGGCGACAAAACTGCGGAACTTATAATCCGTCTTCTCGACGATTATAACCGCCTTCTTACCACTATCCTTGTGGGCAACAACATTGTAAACATCGCTCTTTCCGCAATGGCTACCGTTCTTTTCATTGAACTTCTCGGCGGCGATATCGGCGCAACAGTTTCCACCGCGGTAATCACCGTTGTTGTTTTAATTTTCGGCGAAATAACTCCGAAAAGCATCGCAAAAGAATCTCCGGAAGCGTTTGCAAGATTTTCCGCGCCGATAATCAATTTTCTTGCGGTAATCCTTACCCCCGTCAACTTCCTTTTCTCCCTTTGGAAAAAACTTATATCCCTTGTTGTGAAATCTTCGGAAGAAGAAACCGTTACCGAAGAAGAGCTCCTTTCAATGGTCGATGAAGGCGAGCAGAGCGGAACCATCGGCGAGCAGGAAAGTGAACTTATCCGTAACGCAATGGAACTTAACGAAAACGACTGCGCGGATATAGCAACTCCCCGTGTTGATATCGAAGCTGTCGGAAAAGACTGGACCAAGGAAGAAGTTGCCGAAGTTTTTGTCGAAACCGGATATTCCCGTCTTCCCGTTTATGTTGACAGCATCGATAACATCATCGGAATCATCCACCGCACCGACTTTTATAACAATTACGAGATGGAAAACATTTCCGACACCATGCTTACAAAACCCGTTTTTGTTCCAACTACTATGAAAATCGGTGCGCTTCTCAAAATTCTTCAGGAAAACAAATGCCACATGGCCGTTGTAACCGATGAATACGGCGGCACCTACGGTATTGTTACCATGGAAGATATCCTTGAGGAACTTGTCGGCGAAATCTGGGACGAACACGATGAAGTTGAAGAGGATATCAGCGAAAACAAAGGTGTTTACACCGTTTCCGGAAGCATGGATCCGGAGGAACTTTTTGAAGAACTTGGAATGGATATTGAAGAAGTTCCTTATGCAACCCTCAGCGGCTGGATTATGGACGAACTCAACAAAATTCCGGAAGTGGGCGATACCTTTGAAAACAGCGGCTATAAATTCACCGTTGAAACCGTTGACGGAATGAGAGTCGATACTGCCGTTGTTGAAAAACTTGAACCCGTTTCCGAAACCGAGGAAGAATAAGATGGAACTTGTTATCAAAAAATTCGAAGAACTCACTCCCTATGAGCTTTACGATATTTTAAAACTTCGCGTTGACGTTTTCGTTGTGGAACAGGAATGTGCCTATCCGGAAATTGATGACAAAGACCAGAACGCATACCACGTCTGGCTTCGCGACGAAGAGGGAATCGCGGCCTATCTCCGCGTTCTCGATAAAGGCGTTTCTTTCGAAGACGCCGCCGTCGGAAGAGTTATTTCCGCAAGACGCAGAAAAGGTTACGGAACAATCGTGCTTAAAGAAGGAATCCGCCTTGCAAAGGAAAAATTCGGCGCGGATAAAATCACCATCGAAGCCCAGGTTTACGCAAGAAAGTTTTACGAAAACGTTGGCTTCAAACAGGTTTCGGAAGAATTCCTCGAAGACGGAAGTCCCCATATGCTTATGACTCTTGAAATTGAATAAGAAAAAAATCCGCAGAATTTTCTGCGGATTTTTTTAAAATCAACACATTTTAAAAACTGTGATGTTCATTTTAACCGAACCGGAATTTATAATAAACTTGTAAATTTTGAAAAGGAGGTTCATAAAAATGAACACAGATAAAATTTGGGCTGAAGCCATTGCAAAAGAATACGCACCGAAAGACGATTCCAAAGTAATCGCACTTAAAAAACTTGACCAGAAAGCAAAACTTCCCGCAACAGTTTTTGCCTATTCCTTCGGAATAGTTTCCTCTCTTGTTGCGGGTCTCGGAATGTGCCTTGCAATGCAGGTGATCGGTGAAGGAACAGCTATGTTTGTTCTTGGAATTATAATCGGAATAATCGGTTTTTCCGCCTGCGGAATCAATTATCCGGTTTATAAAAAACTTCTTAAAAAAGGAAAAGAAAAATACGCTTTTGAAATTGTTGAGCTTGCAAAAGAAATAAGCGGAGAATAAAAAAAGAAAGGGGATAATCGGTTGAATAAAAACGAAAGCAAATATTTCAGCACCGCCGAAAAAATGGATTCGGCGCTTATGGAAATTTTGAAAACCAAATCTTTTGAATATATAACCGTAAGTGAAATTTGCAAAAAAGCCGGAGTTAACCGTTCAACTTTTTATCTTCATTACGAAAACACAAGGGATCTTCTTGAAGAAACCATTCGTAATATGATGGATAATTTTGTTTCATATTTTGTTCCGGATGGAAAAATTTCGCCGATTAATTTTGAAGAAAGCCAAAAAGATAAATTGGTTTTTATTTCGGAAGAATATCTTATGCCGTATCTTTCATATTTTAAAGAAAACCGAAAAATTTTTCTTACGGTTTTTGAAAACGGAAAGCTTTTCGGTTTTGAAGAAACTTATGAAAAACTGTTCAACAATATTTTTGACCCGATTTTGGATGTTTTCAAATATCCCGAAAGCGAAAGAAAATATGTAATGGCCTTTTACCTGAACGGAATAAATTCAATTATGATTGAATGGATAAAGGAAGATTGCACAAAATCGGAAAAAGAAGTTGTTAAAATAATAAATGATTGCATTTTCGGGCTTAATAATCATTAAATAAGGCTCCGGTAAATTTTGCCGGAGCTTTTAAATTGTTCACAAAAATTTTTCTTGTAAGTTTTTGTGATAAATGGTAAAATTCAGTCAGAAACAATAAAAAGGAGGCGTTTTTATGCGTTATGAAATCGAAGGCGGCTCTCTTCCGGCTCTTGTAATTCAGCTTGAACCCGGCGAAGGCCTTGTAAGTGAATCCGGCGGAAGAACCTGGATAAGAGGCCCTATTACAACAAACGTTAAAGCAGACGGCGGTCTTGGCGGAAGCATTGGAAGAATGTTCTCCGGCGAAAGCCTTTTCCTTAACCATTATAAAGCAAACGGAGCGGGCGAAATCGCGTTCACTTCCTCTTTTCCGGGAAGAATAATTTCCCGCCAGCTTGCTCCCGGT
>JAFOYK010000187.1 GCA_017424665.1 Oscillospiraceae bacterium | reverse complement strand
CCTTCAGCAGCCATAGTTCCGCCCATTATTGAAAAAGGAACGTCTGCCCCGCATTTTGCGCCGATTTCACAGAGTTCTTCCATGGAAAGGGGCTCATCAAAAATTTTGTTGAGACCGAAAAGAACAGCGGCTGCGTCAGCGCTTCCACCGGCCATTCCCGCTTGCATCGGAATGCGTTTGTCGATGCTTATTTTTGCTCCGGATTCAATTTCGGCACGTTCGAAAAAAAGCTTTGCAGCTTTGAGCGCAATGTTGCTTTCACCTTCGGGAGCGTTGTTATTGCAATCAACAGTAATTTTGTCGGCTTTTTCAACTTTTACGTAATCAAAAAGGTCAACAGTTTGCATAACGGATTTGATCTCATGATATCCGTTTGGAAGTTTTCCGACAATGTCAAGGAAAAGATTGATTTTTGCCGGAGCTTTAACGCCTATTTTATCCATTATTCAATTCCTCAAGGAATTCTTTGATTCGTTTGGTTGCTTCCATAATATGGTCAAGAGAATAGGAATAAGAAACACGAACAAATCCTTCGCCGGAAGAACCAAAAGCTCCGCCGGGAACAACGGCAACTTTTTTGCTGCGAAGAAGCTTTTCGCAAAATTCTTCAGAAGAAAGTCCGGTGGATTTTATGCAGGGGAAAACATAGAAAGCGCCTTCGGGAGTGAAGCAATCAAGACCCATGTCGTTGAAAGCTTTTACAAGATAGCGTCTTCTCATATCGTACTGTTTTTTCATTTCCTCAACTTCGTTGTCACAGTCGCGCATTGCAACAATAGCGGCATACTGGCTGGTGGTCGGGGAACTCATGATTGCGTACTGATGGATTTTAAGCATCTGGCTGATGATAGGGGAAGGGCCGGCAAGATAACCAAGTCTCCAACCGGTCATTGCGTATGCTTTGGAAAAACCGTTTACGATAATGGTGCGTTCTTTCATTCCTTCAATTTCAGCGATGGAAACATGGCGCTCATCACCGTAAGTGAGTTCAGCATAAATTTCATCGGAAAGAACCATGATGTCGGTTCCGCGAAGAACTTCCGCTATTTCTTCAAGATGTTCTCTTCGCATAACAGCGCCGGTGGGGTTGTTAGGAAAAGGAAGAACAAGAAGTTTTGTTTTGGGGGTAATTGCGGCGCGAAGTTCTTCCGCAGTAAGACGGAAATCGTTTTCGCGTTTGGTTTCAATGGTGACAACCTTTCCGCCGGCAAGGCGGCAGATAGGGTCATAGCAAACGAAAGAGGGGAGTGGAAGAAGCATTTCGTCACCGTTATCAATAATAGCGCGAATAGTGAGATCGATTGCTTCGGAACCGCCGACGGTTATAAAAATATTGCTTGCATCGTATTCGAGGTTAAATCTGCGTTTGAGATATTTGGAAGCTTCCTGGCGAAGTTCGATAAGACCGGCATTGGCAGTATACCAAGTATGTCCTTTTTCAAGGGATTTGATACCTGCCTCACGGATATGCCAGGGAGTTTTGAAGTCGGGCTCGCCTATGGTAAGCGCAATAACGTCTTTAACTTCTGCCGCAAGGTCGAAGAATTTTCTTATTCCGGAAGGTTTAAGTTCGGCAACTTTCTCGGAAAGAACTTTGTTGTAATCAATCAATATTCAGTTGCCTCCTTTCGTCTTTGATGACATCTCCGAAATTAAAGAAATGTTCTTTATAACGTTTAAGAACAAAGTTGGTTGCGGTGGAAGTTACGGAATCAAGAGTTGCAAGGCGTTTTGCAACAAAGAGAGAAATGTCTTTAAAGCTGTGTCCGCGGATGATTACGGAAAGGTCATAGCTGGAACTGCTCATAAGCCATACAGTCTGAACTTCATCAAAACGCATGATTTCAGCGGCAATTTCGTCATAACCGTGGTCGCGTTTGGGCTGAACCTTAAGTTCAATAACTGCGGTGTAATCGTTGGGGTCGATTTTTTCCCAGTTGACGAGAGCGTTATATCCGACTATTACGTTTTCTTTTTCATATTCTTTGATTGCGGAAGCAATTTCTTCTTCGGTTTTTCCAAGAAGTGCGGAGAGTTGATCGGTGGTGAGTTTTGCGTTCTGTTCAAGAAGTTTAAGAAGCTGATCCATAATAAAATCTCCTTTAATCAATTTTTATAAGAACGGGTTTGCGCTTTTCAAAATAGCAATATGAAGAGAAACCCGCTTCGTTAACAAGGGCAATTCCTTCACCCAAATCGGCTCCGAGGGAACCGCAGCTGTGTGAGCCGGAACCAACGGTTACAAATTCTCCGCCAAGTTCACGGAACATGCGAAGATATCTTACAGGGGGAAGGATCATGTTGAGCTTTCCGCGAAGAGCGGAAGTGTTTACTTCAAGGGCTTTTCCGTTTTCGGCAAGTTTTTTCAAAATCATTTCGATTATGTCATCGCAATGACGAATTGAAAAATAGGGCGCAGATTCACTGTTTACGTAACGCATCGGAAGTGTAAGCTGACTTAAAACATCGAAGTTTACCCAATTGGACATTTCAAGAAGATGTTTATAATAAGATTCCATGAATTTGATTATCTCGTTTTCGGAAAGTTCGGAATAACTGATATCGCTTACTTTTCTTCCGTCGGGATATTTTTTAACGGAAGCAAGAACCATATCAAAAGGAGCGCTTGCGATGATCTTGTCAGCTTTTCCAATGTTATCAAGAGGCTGGCCGACTTCGATTCCGTTTAAAATTATTAAAGAATCTTCGAAAACGGAGCGGGCTTTATATACACAATAAACGGATTCGCGTACTCTTTCGGCAAACTGCATTTCGTCAAAACGGTCACAATCGCAACAATCCGTTACCGCAAAACCCATAAGTCCGCGGTTGACCGCCTGTTCGCAAAGGCTCATCATAGAGTGAACACCGCGTGGAGAACAGTCGCTGTGAACATGTCCGTCAAATCTTTTCTGATAATACATAAAGATCGCCCTCTTTCTATAATATTATATAATAACACATATTTAAGATTTTGAAAAGAGTTTTAAAACTGGAAAAGAAAAAAGCACCCATCCGGGTGCTTTTTTGGATTATTTCAAGAGATTTTTTCCTTTCCATTTTTTCGAAGGGTCGATTCCGATAATGCCGCAAATCGTCGGCGCAATATCAATTATGTTTGCGTAATCAAATTTCATTTCATCAAGTTCGAAATCTGTTTTAATAAAAAGGGGAATGGTCATATCGATTGGGTCGGCGGTTCCGTGGGTATGGTCGTGGCCGCCGTGATCCGCTAAAACGATTACGCTGTAATCTTCCGGAATGTTTGACATGATTTTCTCAATGATTCCAAAAGAATGGTAGGTCGCCTTATAATAAGCTTCGGTTCCCCAGCCTTCTTCGTGGCCGATGCTGTCGGTGGTTTCAAGATAAAGAAAAGCAAAATCAGGTTTATATTCGTTTATAAACTGTTCGCAATTTTCCTCGAGAAGTTCGGTGACTTTTCCGTGGGGAAAATATTCTTCGGAAACAAAGTGTCCGTAGCAAAGAGCATAGGGGTCATAAAGGTCTTTAAGTTCGCCCCAGCTATAGAAAAAAGAGGTGGATTTTCCGTTGTCGCGAAGCTGCTCAAAAAGTCCTTTTCTTTCGCCGGGAACAAAAGTGTTTCCCAAAACGCCATGTTCGGAAGGATCAACGCTGTGGAAAAGAGACATGTGGCAAGGAAGAGTCCAGGAGGGAAAAACCGTTTGAGCATGCGGATTATAACTTGAAATGCTCATAAGTTTTTCAGCAAAAGGATGACCGCATTTCAAAACCGCGTCCGGTCTCATTCCGTCGCAAAGAATCATAAGAACTTTGTTTTGCATTATAAACGCACTCCTTTTTAAACAGCATACTGGCTTGTATAAATTTCGTAATAAAAACCTTTATTCTCAAGAAGTTCTTCGTGCTTTCCGGTTTCAACAATTTCGCCGTTGTTGATAACAAGAATAAGGTCGGAATCAACAATGGTGGAAAGTCGGTGGGCTATTACAAAGCAGGTTTTTCCTTCCATAAGCTTATCCATGGCTTTTTGGATAAGAATTTCGGTTCGGGTATCAACGTTGGATGTGGCTTCATCAAGAATCAGCAGACGGTGGTTAGCAAGAAGAGCCCTGGCAATTGTAAGAAGCTGCTTCTGTCCGCCGGAAATATTGGTGGTATCGTCGCCGATAACAGTATCGTAACCATGGGGAAGAGTGCGGATAAAATGGTCACAATAAGCTTCATCGCAAGCGGTTATGATTTCTTCACGGGTAGCTTCCGGTTTTCCGTAAGCAACGTTTTCAGCAACAGTTCCGCCGAAAAGCCAGGTATCCTGGAGTACCATTCCGAAAAGGCCGCAAATATCTTCACGGGAAACTTCGGAAATATCGTGTCCGTCTATGGAAATTTTTCCGCTTTGCGGGTCGTAAAAACGCATAAGGAGATTAACTATTGTGGTTTTTCCTGCGCCGGTTGGACCGACTATAGCAACGTTCTGGCCGTGTTTTATATCAAGGTTAAGATTTTTGATAAGCGGTTTCTTTTCGTCGTAAGAAAAATCGACGTTTTCGAATTTTACGTTACCCAGAATTTCGTTTCTGTCGATTTTTCCTTCATCGATTTTTTCTTCTTCAAGGTCGAGAAGGGCAAAAACCCTTTGGGAAGAAGTTATTGCGCGCTGAACATCGCCCAAACCTTCGGCAATCTGTTCAAGCGGTGCGGCAATCTGTTTTGCGAAAAGAACAATAGTAACAATGGTTCCGATGGAAACTCCTTCGTTAAGAATAAGCCAGCCGCCGAGAAGGTTAACGGCGATATAAGCGAGAGAATTAGTGAAAGCAATGCAGGGACGAACGGCAGAGGAGATAAAGGTTGCCTTAACTTCAGAATCACGCTGTCGAAGGTTTATTTCTTCGTGTCTGCGCAAAGTTTCGTTTTCCCAGTTATAAGCCTTTGTTGTGGCATAGTTTGTATAACTTTCTTCAACTATCGAGTTGAGTTTTCCGGCTTCTGTGAAAAGATTATGGAAATGTTTTTCGCTGATGGCGGAGATTTTCGAGGAAAGATATACGGAAATAGGTGTAATTACGAGAACGGCAAGGGAAAGACGCCAATCTTCGAAAAACATCATAACGGTGATGACGATAATCTGTAAAAAACCGGTGGAAAGGGTCTCAATCATCGTATGTATGGACGTTCCCATATGAGAGACGTCGTCGGTCATTCTGCGAAGTATCTCTCCGACGGATGTACAGTCAACAAACTTTACAGGCAGTTTTTTGATCTTTTCGGAGATTTTAATGCGGATATTGCATGTAAAATAGCGGCTTACAACATTATTAAGAAGATACATGTTCGCAAGTTTGACCAAACTCAGCAAAACATAGATTATTCCAAGGGGAATTATTCCCGCAAGAATTATTCCGGAGAAATTTTCGGTAACAAGTTCCCCGGACCAAAAATCATAAAGCTTCTGGATAAGCTCGCCGAGAAGTTTTGGGGAAATTACTGTGAAAACAATGGAAAGAAGGCAAAGAAAGCAGGAAAGAAGAAGCCAACCCCAGATGGGCTTTGCTTCTTTGTAAATTCTTAAAAGAGATTTGAATCGGCTCTGTTTGTTTTCTTCAATCATTTAACAGCACCTCCCGTCTGGGAAGCATAAATTTCCCGATATATTCCGCAGCGTTCCAGAAGTTCGGAATGTTTACCGGAATCAACAAGAAAACCGTTATCCATAACAAGGATAAGGTCGCTGTTCATGGCGGAAGTTACGCGCTGGGTTATAACGATTTGGGTTTTGCCTGCGGCCTTTTTGGAAAGTTTTGTGCGGAGTCTGGATTCGGTAAGAAAATCCAGAGCGGAAAAGCTGTCATCAAAAATATAAATAGGGGAGTTTTTGACAACAGTTCTTGCGATTGAAAGTCTTTGCCTTTGTCCGCCGGAAAGGTTTTTGCCGGATTGATTAAGTTCGTGGTCAAAACCGTCGTCAAGATTTTCAATAAATTCCGAAAGTTCCGCAATTTCAGCGGCTTCTCGGATTTCGTCATCGGTTGCTCCGGGTTTTCCCATGAGAATGTTATCTTTAATGGTTCCGGAATAAATTGCGGAATTCTGGAGAACACAGCTTATATTTTTTCGAACCGTTTTGTGGCTTAAAGAATCGGTGGAACGGTCGTCATAAATGACTTTTCCTTCAGTGGGCATACGGAAGCAAAGCATAAGGGAAACAAGGGTGGATTTTCCGCTTCCGGTACCGCCGATAACGGAAACTTTCTGGCCCGGTTCGATT
>JAFOYK010000207.1 GCA_017424665.1 Oscillospiraceae bacterium | reverse complement strand
CAGATCTCACATTCTCCGCAGGATTCGCCATCTTTTTCATAAGGACAGTTGACCGCTTTTGCAAGGATTTTTGCGCAGGTCGTTTTACCGATTCCTCGGCTTCCGGTGAAAAGATAGGCGTGGCCGAAAGTTTTTTCGGAAACCTCTTTGGAAAGGACGGAAGTTATGTGTTCCTGTCCCGCAACGTCACGGAAAAAGCGCGGGCGATATTTTCTGTAAAGCGCCTGATACATATAATTTCCTCCTTTCATCTTTCGGAAATTCACAAATGAATCCCCTCGCCGCGGCTTACGCCATGCGGCCCTCTCCCCTTTGACAAGGGGCGCATATAAAAACGCGGACATGTGCTTTATCACACGGCACACAGATTTGTCTGCGGCACCCAAAAAGACCGCTTAATGCTGCTCGGTTCCCCGCCTGACATGGTTCACGGTTTTTTGTCGCACAGGACCCATATGCCGCATGACAAAGCGCACATCCGCGCCGTCATCTTGTTTTATTCTGAAAAATCAGAAATCAGCTCTTTTTTCCTCGATGATTTCTGCAGCGGGTTCTTCTTCGCAGCAAACTTCTTCTTCGGGGAATTCGTCAAAAATATCTTCATCACAGCAGCAATCGCAGCAATCATCGCAGCAGCAGCCTTTTTTCTTGTTAAGGAAATAAACTGCGGCAGCGCCGGCGGCGATAAGTGCAAGGGCACCAACAACAATTCCGATAACAGTACCGAATTTCATAGATTTACCACCTTTCAGAAACTTTTCAGTTTTCTTTTTTATCCTAAGCTTCTTAGCTTCGATTCTGTCGTAAGCGTCAACGATGCTTCTCATTGTTTCAATTGCCGCAACGATGTTCACCGAAAACGCCTTCTTTCAAAATTTTCTGTACAATAGATAATAACATATTTTTTCCTTTTCAGCAAGTATTATTATATAAATTAATCATTATTTAACAAATCTATTCCGTCGCAGATTTTTTTAAAGACCGGCGCGGCAAAATCTCCGCCGGATTCCATTCCTTCCGCAAAAACCGCAACGGCAAATTCCGGGTTTTCCGAAGGATAAAACCCAACGAACCAGGCGTGGATTATCTCTTCCCCGTTTTCATCAAACTGGCCGGTCTGGGCGGAAGCGGTTTTTCCGCCTGCGCCCCCTTTTTCCGGTTTTCCGTTCGTTCCGCTTCCGTTTTCAACAACGTTTATCATCATTTCTTTAATAATTTTTGCGGTTTTCGCGCTCATGACAGGGTTAAGGGAATATTCCGGAGTTTCCGAAAAATTTCCGCCTTTGTCATAAGTTCCGAGAACGATTTTCGGCGTAACGGCTTTTCCTCCGTTTGCAATTGCGGAAGAAAGAGCCGCCAGCTGAATCGGCGTTGCAAGAAGTTTTCCCTGGCCGAAAGCGAAACTTGCAAGAACCGTTCCGGAATAAAGTTCGCCTTTTGCCGGAAGATTTCCCCCGGAGGAAGAAAAACCTTCGCCGAAATCCGAAGGACTTCCGAAGCCGAGGTTTTTCGCTGTTTCAAGAATTTTTTCTCCGCCGATTTCCAGCGCAAGGTTTATGAAATATGGGTTGCAGGAAATTTCAAGCGCCTTTTCCATATCAATTTCGCCGTGGCCGTTTTCCCAATGGCATTTATAAACCCTTCCGTCAACTTCGGTTTTTCCTTCACAGACGAAAGTTTTTTCCGGCGGAACTCCGCTTTCCAAAGCCGCGGCGGCAACAACAAGTTTCCAGGTCGAACCGACGGAATAGGCCGAAAAAGCACGGTTTACGAACGGCGAATTTTCCGAACTGAGATATTCCGCGACGTTTTGCGGTTCAAAAGCCGGAACCGAAGCGGAAGCGAGCACCTCGCCGTTTTTAACGTTCATAACAACTGCGGCGCCTTTTTCCGTTCCTTCCAAAAGAGCCTTTTCGGTGATTTCCTGGATTTTCGAATCGAGAGTAAGGACAACTCCGCTTTTTTCAAAAACCTTTTCCGAATCAAAAGAAATTTCCTCGCCGGAAAGAAGTTTTCCCATTCCGTCGGCGTAATATGAAACGGTTGCTTTTCCGCCGTTTTCCGAAAGGAAATTTTCAAAGCTTTTTTCAATTCCGAAAGCGCCCTTCCCCCCGTTCATATATCCGATTATATGGGGAGCCAAAGTTTTTTCGGAATATCTTTTCGGGAAGGAAAAATTATAAATTCCCGCTCCCTCAACGATTTTCCCGCCCAAATCGAGCACCGAAGGTTCTTTTTTCGAAAAGACTTCCGCAAGAAAATCTCTGTCAAAAAAATCCCCGATTACGGAAATATCAAGGATATCCGGAAAGACCAGAAGTCTTCGTTCAAGGTTTCGGTTAACAAGCGGTTCAAGGTTCCGGTCGAAAATTCCCGCTCTTGTTTCATAAAGTTCAAAAGTTCTTCTGCTTTGGGTTGCCGCGGCGCTTTGCGAAATTCCTTCCGATGAAATTTTCGCTATCCTTAAAATCAAAACTCCCATAACCACCATAAAAGCGCAGAAAAACAAAGTTATTCTCTTTTTCAAAAAACGCCCCCTTCCCCATTAAAAAAGTGTTCCCAAATAAAAAAATAAATAATCAAAAAAATTTTAAAAAAGTTGTTGACAAACCGAAAAT
>JAFOYK010000212.1 GCA_017424665.1 Oscillospiraceae bacterium | reverse complement strand
GGGGTTCTTTTTTTATTAACATATATGTTGAAAATTTCATGGATCCGGCTTTTAAAAAGAAAATCTGCTTATTTTTTAACAAAAATTGTTACATTTTGCTCAATATCTGTTGCAATTTATCAAAAAATGAAGTATCATGTAATAAAATGTGATAATTATGCGCATTTTTTGGAAATAATGCAGTTTTAGTGAATGAAAAAAGGAGGAATAATTGTGGTTTACATCGGCGACTATTTCGCCATTGCGCTTGTTGGCGTTGTCTTTCTTTTCTTTTTAGATACAAAGACCAGCCCGCGTTATATGTCGGCTCCCAGCAAGCTCTTTATCGTAAATCTCATGCTCACTGCGGCAACTGCTTTGACCGACCTTTTAACGGTTTATATGCTCGGCAAAGGTTTTCCGCTTTGGCTCAACATGGTCGTTAACAGCGCCTATTTTATTTTCGGTACCCTTACCACCACGGGCATTGCCCTTTATCTGTTTATGAGAATACTTGAACATACCCACGAGAAACACTGTATGAAGCGCGCCCATATAGGACTTACAGTTCTTCTCGGTGGGTATCTTTTGGTTATGGTCGCAAACATCTGGACCGGCTGGATCTTCTATTTTGACGAAGCGGAAAATTATCACCGCGGCCAGCTTAACTCTTTGGGCTATATTATTGCGCTCATTCAGCTTGCAATGGTAATAATCTGTTTCCTCAGAAACAAAAAAACCGCCGGAAACACCATGTGGCGTGTTCTTTTAATGGTTTTTCCCGTAATTCCGCTTTGCTTTATCGCAAACTTCCTTGTTCCCGAAGTTTTAATGAACTGCTTCGTTCTCGCGGTTGTGGACGGAGTAATTTTCATGGCTTTCCAGGGCCAGCGCCACGGCGTTCATACCCTTACCAAACTTAACGACCGTTACCGCTTTTTCAGAGAAGTTGATTACCGAATTGAAAAAGGCGAACCTTTCCAGATTTTCCTTATCAACATCAAAAATTTCGGAAACATAAACCAGAAATTCGGAAACAATTTCGGCGACGAGGTTCTTTACCATTTTGCCTATGCCCTTGAAAAACTTTTTTCCGGAAGCATGACTTTCCACATGAACGGAACCGTTTTCGCAATGGTAATGCGCTACACTTACCAAAGCACTTCCGAAAAACAGTGCGGAATTATCCTAGATTTCCTTGAAAAAGGCCTTGAGGTGATCGGCCACCAGATCGATTTTGACTATACCGTTGCCCATTATGTTGCCGACGGAAAAGAAGATATCGCCACCGACCTTTACGAAACAATGGAATATGCCGCCGCAAAAGCCCGCGGAATGAACCACCGTTACGTCCGCTGCGGAAGCGAAGACAGCAGCGAAATGGAAAGAAGGCGTTACCTTATCGACCGCCTTAAGAAAGTCGATTGCGAGCACGGCTATGAAGTCTGGTTCCAGCCCACAAAATGTCTTTCCACCGGAAGATTCTGTTCCATGGAAGCGCTCATCCGCCTTCGTGAACCCGACGGAAAACTTATAAGCCCCGGCGAATTCATTCCCGTTGCGGAACAGACCGGCCTTATCTCTCCGGTAACCTGGTTCGTTCTTGAGGAAGTTTGCAGAATCCTTAAAAACAATCCGGAACTCGGCGACGTAAGCGTTTCCATAAACATGCCCCAGACCCAGCTTCTTGAAAAAGGTTTCATTCCACGCTTCACCGGAATAGTTGACCAGGCGGGAATTGAACACAGAAGAATCTGCATCGAATTCACCGAGCGAGCAATTCTTGAAAACTTCCGCCAGACCATGGGCGTTATGGAAGAACTTACACAAAACGGCTTCCGCTTCTATCTTGACGATTTCGGCGTAAGCTATTCCAACTTCAACTGTCTCCACCAGCTTCCTTTCCAGGTCATCAAACTTGACCCCTGTCTTGTTCATACCGGAAAAGACGGAAAACCGGATTACGGAACGGTAAGAACTCTTACCACCCTTTTCCACGAAATGGAACTTACCGTTGTTGCGGAAGGAGCAGAAACCGAAAACGAAGTAAACCTTCTTACCGAACAGGGAGTCGACAGAATCCAGGGCTTCTATCTTGCAAGACCAATGCCGCTTGATAAGCTTCTTGAATTTTACAAAGACCACGAAAACTGAACTTAAACAAAAAAGCTCCCCGCTTTAAGCGGGGAGCTTTTTTATTCTTTTTGGGAACATTTTCCGCTTTTTGTTGACTTTTAAAAAAAGATATATTATTTTAAAAACATAAAAGGAGGTGCTTTTCGTGCTCAAGAAACATTTTTGTGTGCTCATAACTGTTTTTGCCGTGCTCGTGGTCTTTTTCGGCTGTTTTGCTGAAGAAAAAACAGAGAAACCCGATGCTTATGACGGTTCTCCGTGGTACAGAAACCTTTTTGAACATTGGCAGACGGACGGAAGGCTTGAAAGGATAAACATCGGTGAGCACGATTTTAAAAAAGGCGTTTGCTCGGTTTGCAAAAGCAAAATTGAAAATTTGGGAGATTCTTTTGTCTTAACAAATTTCAATGAAGATTCAAACCCAAGGCGTGAAACGGAATATGACCCCGACGGAAACGTAATAAATGAAATAAATTATGAATATGACGCTGAAGGAAGGCTTGTAAACCAGCTTGAACATAAATATTATTACGATGAAAACGGAATTCTAACAAATTCAAAACTTTTCCAGCGGGGCGCTTTGTTCTATGAATATGAATATGCCGAAGCGAAAGACGGCTCGGTATATGCGAAAAAACAAATCTGCCATGACGGGGAAAACGGTTCCGCGATAATGGAATTTGACGAAAACGGAAACTGCCTTGTTTATAATACTTTCGATAAAAAAGGTGAAAAAATCCAGGAAGTAACTTCCGAATATGCCGTTCATCCAAGCGGAAACTATTATATAACGAGAGAGACCACTTTCCATTACGGAAGAAACGAGAAGATTGTCTACGAGTATGACGAACACTATCAATATACTCTGGTGATAACAGAGGACCTTGCGGGAACTTATTATTATGAAGACGTTTATGAAAACGAATATGACGAAAACGGAAACATGGTTTTCCAGCGCCGGTTCCAGAACGGACAGCTTATGGAGGAAACCTATTTCAGAGAACCCAAAGATATCGGATACGTTATCGAAAAATATATCACTTACGGAAACGACGGTTCCTGTAAGGTTTTTGAGTATGATATTAACGGAAACGAAACGAGTGTGACAAATTATAAAGACGGAACAAAAGGTGTGAAAATTGCCTTTGGCGAATATTCCTCGGAAAGAATTTTCAAAAACGGACTTAATTCTTTTTTTGGTTTCGGTCTGACCTGGAAAATAGACGAAATTTCTGTTTCTGTAAAAACCGAAAGTGACAGTAAATATTATGATGTTTACGAATGGTACTGGGAAGAACTTCCCTTTTCTGAAGAGGAATGGAATTCCATGTTCATGGAAGGAGAAGCGTTCAGCCTTGACGGATATGAAAATATTAAATATCAATCCATCGGTGCAGATGTGTTTATGCTTTCCGCGGATGAGGAACTTTGGTTCATACAGCTTTTTCCGGACAACCGGACCGAAAACAGCTTTTATGTCTGGAGTATTGACAAACTCATTCTGCTTGAATAAAAACAAAAAAGCTCCCCGCTTTAGGCGGGGAGCTTTTTTATTCGGTTGGAACAAGCTTATCGATGCTCCATAGAACAAGCTGATTATCGTTTCCGGTGTTTATGAAGGAAAGACAGACAAACCACAAATCGCCGTTTGCGAGAAGTAAGAAATTGAAATCATTTATTGGTTGGAACATAATTTTTTCGTAAGGCGAAAGATCAAAATAATCTTCCCGGTCATCAAAAAGTGCGGACCATTCTTCTTCGGAAAAGGGAAATTCTTCCCACTTCCATTCTTCAACCGGAAAAGTTTTTTCTTTGCCGGAAGAGGATACCCACCGAAGGGCTTTTTCCTCAATCGTAAATTCGCCGTCAATTACGGAAAACCATGAATTGTGCCAATGGTTTGTATAAATTCTTTCCGCGGAAACATAGGTCGTTCCGGGAACAAGTTCGGCGGATTTTACTGAAACACATCCTGAAAGCAGCATGAGCACCGCCAGAAAAACAATGAGCACGCAAAAATATTTTTTGAGCACGGGTAACCCCCCTTTTTATTCAATGATGTTTCCTTCGGAATCGTAATGGGTTTCGGATATTATGCCTCCGTTTTCATATTCGATTACGTAATGCCCTGTTTCGTGATAGGTTACTTCTTTATAAAGCTGTGTGACAAGCCCTTCGCCCTGGGTTATAACTTTTGAAAAATATTCTTTATAAAGATTGCCATGACGCATAATTTTTTCGTAAACAATAAGGTTTTCCTCGCCGTATTCATAGGCGTAATCGTAATCGTCAATAAGGTTTCCGTCAAGGTCATATTTTTCAACAGAAAGAGGGTGGCCGAGCGCATTTGCTTCGCTTACAACTTTTGTTTCGGTTGGGTAATGGATATAGGTGGTTCTGTTAAGATAGACTTCGCCGTTTTTGTCCAAAAGGCTTTCCACATATTCTTCGTATTCTATATTTCCTTCCGGGTCATAGGCGTACCATTGGCTTATGATGGTGTCGCCGAGATATCCGGGATAGCTTATGGAAAGATGGTGGGAACCGTCGATGTAATAATAATCTTTTTGAACCGTTTCGCCGGTTTTTTCAAAAGTTTCGCAAAGGCGGCCGTTTTCAAAAGTTTCGCTGTATAAAACCTCGCCGTTTTCATCGTATTTATATTCGCTTATGTAATCATCGAAAGAGTTTCCGCCGAAGGCAAAATTTGTGACTCTGACGGGGTTTCCTTTTTCGTCATAGTTGGAAACGGTTATAACACCGTTGCCATGATCGAAAATTTCGCAGCCGCAGATTTCACAAAAACTTTCTTCATCAAGTTCGTGTTCGCCGACATTCAGTTTTTCGCCGTTTTTGCCGTTGATCCAATGTTCGGTGGGGTTTCTTTCCCAAACCGCATTTTCAGGTTCTTCTGCGATACAGCCGGAAAGAACCGCCGCCAGAATCGCAAAAATAAAAACAAGTTTTTTCAAAGAAAACACCCCCGTTTTTTGAAAAAATCATCTGCATTTATATAGTAACATATTTTGCGGTTTTTTGCTGCACATAAAAGGAAAATTTTTTAATACATTAAAAAAGCTCCCCGCTTTAAGCGGAGAGCTTTTCTTTTGCTTCTTTTCGTTCTTTATGGATTTTAACCATGCTGATTCCGTTGGTGATGCAGGTGAAAGCGCTAAACCAGACGGAAACGTAATTGTGGTGGTAAATGTCGTAAACCGCCCACATAACAAGGGTGATTATTATTACCCATTTGAACCACATAACGTCCTTGGTGTCGATATACCAGGTGAACATGCCTGCGGCAATAATGGGTATCCATGTGATGGGGTTTGCGGTTATGGTGGATATCGTGAAAACCGCCTGAAGGGCGATAAGTGCGATTTTAATTCCGGTGGTACATTTCCATTTGGAAATGATAACGTTGCGGACAACGCTTACCAAAGAGGCGACGGTGCCGCCGTAACCTCCCAAAAGAAAATGGGAAAGGGCGTTGAGCCCGAACTGAAGGGTCTGCATAACGATGTACCGGTCTTTGTTTTTGATAAAACCGATGAGCACCATAACTGTGCAGCCGATGAGAGAAACTATATTACCGAGAAGAATGTTCATTTAGTTTTCTCCCGCTTTTCTTTCTTTTTTAATGGACCAGACGCTGTAACCGGTGGAAACAACGGTGAAAGCATCGAATGCTGCGGAAACAAAGTTGAGGTGATAAGCGTCATAAACGAACCACATGCAAACGGTAAGGATCATTACGTTTTTGAATTTGATAATGTCTTCGCTGTCGATTACCCAGGTGAAAAGGGAAGTTGCAAGGATCGGAAGCCAGGTTACGGGGTTAAGGGAAACGGTTCCGAGGGAAAGAACAACGGAAAGGAAAACGAAGAAAATTTTAAGCGGAACGGAAACTTTGAATTTAAAGAAAACAAGGTTTCGAAGAATGCTAACAACGGTTGCGACAACGCCGCCCATTCCGCCGAGAAGATAGTGGGAAACGCCCATAAGGGTGAACTGAACGCATTGGGAAAGAAGAATTTTGTTTTTGTTTTTGATAAGGCCGATGAGCACCATCATGGTGCAGGAAATTATGGAAATAATGTTCGCGATGATAATTACGATGTTGTTATCCAAATTAATACCTCCGTTATAAATTATAAAAAAACTGCCCGGTTTTCTTGGCCGGACAGTTTAAAATTCTGTAAACAGCATTAAATATTATAAACGCGAAAAACCGCATTGTCAAGCGGAAATTGCGCCTTTATAAATTATATTCCGAGAAGCATTGTCGCAAAACCGAAATAGATAACAAGAGAAAGAGCATCGACAACAGTGGTGATAAAAGGCGAAGCCATAACCGCCGGGTCCGCGCCGACTTTTTTCGCGAAAAGCGGCATGAAAGCGCCGACTATTTTTGAACAGAAAACGGTGAGAACAAGGGTAAGGGAAATTACCGCGGAAACCATCGGGGTAATTTCCGGATTTCCGAGAAGCATTCCATCGAAAAGAAGAACTTTAACAAAGCTTACCGCTGCAAGAGCAGCGCCGGCAAGAAGGCCGACCCTTGCTTCTTTCCACATAACTTTGAAAACGTCACGGAATTCGATTTCCTGAAGGGAAAGGCCGCGGATAACGGTTGCGGAAGTCTGGTTGCTGCAGTTACCGCCGGTGCCCATGAGCATCGGGATAAACGCCGTGAGCACGACACAGGCCGCAAGGGCATCCTCGAAACTGCTGATGATCATTCCGGTGAAGGTGGAAGAAAGCATGAGTATCATCAGCCACGGAATTCTGGATTTCCAGATATCAAAAATTCCGGTACGGAGATAGGGGCGGTCGCTCGGGGTGATTGCCGCCATCTTTTCGATATCTTCGGTGGCCTCTTCTTCGATAACATCGATAGCGTCGTCGAAGGTGATGATTCCCACAAGGCGGTTTTCGGCATCAACAACGGGCATGGTGTCGAAGTCATATTTACTCATACGCTGAACGACCGATTCTTTGTCGTCGGTGGTCATGGCGGAAATTACGTTCGGTTCCATAATGTCGCCGATAAGTGTATAAGGGTCTTTTTCAAGAACAAGGGTACGAATGGTTACGTAACCGATAAGATGGCGTTCTTCGTCGGTAACGTAGGAAACGTTGATGGTTTCGGAATCGTCGCCTTTTTTACGGATAACGTCGAAAGCGCCGGCAACGGTGGTTCCGCGGCGAAGGCGGATAAACTCCGTTGTCATAAGGGAACCGGCGGAATCCTCCGGATACTGAAGGATCTTGTTGATTTCACTTCTCGTTTCTGGGTCAGAGTATTTAAGAATTCTTTTAACAACGTTCGCGGGCATCTCTTCGATAACGTCGATGGTATCGTCAAGGAACATTTCATCAAGAATGGCCTCAAGTTCGGCGTTGGAAAAACCTTTGATGAGCATCTCCTGGGAATCGCTTTCAAGATTGATGAAAACGTCCGCCGCAACTTCTTTTGAAAGAAGGCGGAAAATAATGGGAAGATGGTCCTCCGGCATATCGTCCAAAAGCCAGGCGATATCCGCGGGGTTCATATCAACAAGACGTTTTCTAAGGTCGTTGTACCTTTTTTCGTGGCAAAGTTCCTCAAGTTCGTCTCTAAGTTCGTCATAAACTTCTTCGAATCTTTCTTCAACATCAGCCATAACGAAACCTCCTTTTGCCGAAATTAACCTAATATAATAATATTCCTAAATCTCTCCGATGTCAATAAAAGCGGCAGCCTTTAGGCCGCCGCTTTTGTTATTTTAATTTATTCTGCTTTTTATAAAATCGGCAACTTCGTTCGGGTTTATTCCGAGTACCCAGGCGAATTCTCCGAAAAGAAGTTTTTCGGCGCGTTGCATTGTTGTTTCGTCGGAACTCCGAAGCTTTTTGCCTTTTGACGCAAGCTCTTTCTTATGAAGATAAAGGCTTCGAACAAGAACGGCAATGTTTTTGCAAGTTCCGCTTTCAAGAAGATTTTTAAAAGCTTCAAGCCGTTCTTTTTCGTCGCGTATCCATTCCGAATCTGAATCCGGAAGGGAATCGATTATCTCAAGAACTTCCTCTTTTGAAAGAATTTCTCTTGCCCTTGAAGAAAAAACGGGACTGTCAACGGGAACCGAAAGGCTTGAACGAAGGTCGAAAACCGGCTGAAGAATGTAATATTCTTTCTTTCCGGCGCCGTAATCGCAGATTTTTATATCTTCAACACGGCAAACTCCGGTTTCTCCGTAAACAAAAACATGTCCTTTTTCAAACATCAGAAAACTTCCTTTTCTCCGCTTCGGTAAAATGAAATAATATTTCTTCAAGCATAGTATAACATTTTTAAAATTTAAATGTCATAGGCGTTTTTTACAAAAACGGAGAAAGGAAAAATGGGCAAAAAGCTCATGGATCAAGCTCGAAAAGCCCGTCGCGGTTGCAGAAATAAAAGATTTTTCCTTTGCCGAAAAACGGAAAGCGAACTTCCGGTTCCTGTTCCGGATAAAGCTTTTTGATCATCATTCCGTCAAAGGTGATGATTGCGGCAAAGGAGATGTAATGTTCCTTCGTCATGGGGTGGTCAAAGCGGATGAAAATATCGTTTTCGGGTCTTTCGACCGTGAAGGAATTTTTTTCATACCACAACATCTGCTGAAAGAAGAAGATCCTATATTCGCCTTCAACAAGGCAATTATTGACGCTACTGCACCCTACTGCGTATCATACAAGCCAAATCTTGCTTTCTACGAGGCATT
>JAFOYK010000214.1 GCA_017424665.1 Oscillospiraceae bacterium | reverse complement strand
GGAGAAATTGCATGGGTAAAAGAACTTTGCCCCAACACCAAATTTTACGGCGAAGCTTATGACCAGTTCGGACTTTTCGGCGGAGAAAACTGCCCCACCATTATGGCGCATTGCGTTTATTCTTCCGAAGAAGAACTTGATCTTATTGAAAAACGCGGGGTATGGATGATTCTTTGTCCACAATCCAACATGAACGTTGCGACAGGAATTGCTCCCGCTCGCAAATATCTTGAACGCGGACTTAAAGTCGGTCTTGGAAGCGACCTTGCCGGCGGAAGCACCCTTTCAATTTTCCGTGCAATAACCGATTCCGTCGTTGCTTCCAAACTTCGCTGGAGACTTGTTGACCAGAACCTTAAGCCCCTTTCCGTTGCGGACGCATTTTATATGGCCACCCGCGGCGGCGGAAGCTTTTTCGGAAAAGTCGGCGCATTCGAAGAAGGTTTTGAAATGGATGCTGTCGTAATCGACGATTCCGCCCTTTATACCCCGAAAAAGCTTTCGATGCATGACCGTTTTGAAAGACTTTGCTATCTTTATACCGACAGCAAAATCGTAGCAAAATGCGTTGCCGGAAAGAAAATTGAAATTGACTGATTTTTTGCAACATTTTTCTTTTTTTGACGCACTTATATAATGAGTCTTTAAAAAGGGGGTTGCTGTTATGTCAAAAAAGCTTATCATTGCAATTTTTATTGCGGTTGTTTTGTTGTTCGGCGGAATTATGTGGTATTCCCATACGCATATAACCGGAGCGGATATTGAATTCATCGCAAAGCTTGACGAGGCGGAATACGTTAACGCAACAGTTCAGCGTGAAAACGCTTTTACCGGAGAAAATATTTCTTCTGAAACTTATGAGCTTGACCGTGAACAGATAGAAAAGCTCCACAGTGTTCTTGTTTCATCCGGCTTTGTTCTTGATTTTGATGAACAACACAATCTTTCTCCGAAAGAAGTTCGTACAGATATCATAATTTACGGTTCTTTCACAAACGACGAAGAAGGATATTACATCACCTGTTTCAACGGCGATTTTGTTGATGTTCGGCTTAAAAACAGTGCCGTGCTTGTTCCAATCAACAAAAATTTTCAAAACTTGCTTCTTGATATAATTGAAAAATAAAAAAACGGCGGTCTTTCCGACCGCCGGTTCCGTTATTTTTTTCGGTAAAGCAGAATTTTTTTCATAAAGAAATTCCAGAAAAGGACTATTCCCGCTGCAATAATTTTTGCGATTGCGAGGTGTATTCCAAGTTTATCAACAAAAATCCACATAAGAAGTTCCGTTAAAACAAGACCGAGAACCGCGATTATTGCGAAAACGGAAAATTCCTTTGCTTTTTCCGCACCGGTTGTTTTTTTGCTGAAAACAAGGAGTTTTGAAAGAGCGTAGTTAACGCAAAGACCTGCGATAAATGAAATTATTCCGGAAATGAGATAATGGATTCCTGCTTCGGTTATTATATGGAGAAGGACGTAATCGGTAACGAAGCTTGCTCCGCCGACGAAAATATAGCGGAAGAACTGAAGAAAACTATCTTCAGTAGGCTCCAGCAAAAGACCTTTAAGGTCGCCTTTTTTAAGAAGTTCAAAGAATTTTTTAAGCATATTCTATCCTTTTTGTTTTAAAAATTACTTTTTATATTCTATAACTTATCATTATAAAAATCAAGTGCCGAAAGGAGGAACGTTTTTTTGGAAAGACTTGATAAAATCATTTCCAACCGCACCGGAATTTCAAGAAAAGACGCAAAGGCGGCAATTTCTTCCGGAAAAGTCACCGTTTCCGGCAATATTATACGTTCTTCCGATTTTAAAGTTTCGGAAAACGACGAAATTTTTCTTGAAGGCAAAAAAATAAGCGGAAACGCACACATCTACATTGTTCTTAACAAACCGAAAGGTTACGTTTCCGCAACCGAAGACCCGGAGCAGAAAACCGTTATTGAACTTGTTCCGCCGGAACTTTTCAGAAACGGAATTTTCCCCGCCGGAAGACTGGACAAAGACACCACCGGTCTTATGATAATTACCGATGACGGAGATTTTGCTCACAGAATACTTGCTCCGAGAAAACATGTTCCGAAAAAATACGCCGTTACAATTGACCTTCCGGTCACCGAGGAAATGGCTAAAGGTTTTGAAAACGGAATTGAACTTTCCGACGGAATCTGCAAATCCGCAAAGCTTTTTAAAACCGGTGAATATACCTGCGAAGTCACCCTTTCCGAAGGGCGTTATCACCAGATTAAAAGAATGTTCGGCTGTTTCGGCGCAAAGGTAACGGAGCTCCACCGGCTTTCCATGGGCGGTTTTTCACTTCCCGAAAATCTTCTTCCCGGCGAATGCCGCGAACTTACCGAAAACGAACTCTCACTTATCGAAAGAAGGGTTACAGAATGATTCTTTATACCGTAATTCCCTGTTATAACGAGGAAAAAGTCCTTCCGGAAACCATCCGTGTTATGACAGAAAAATATGAAAGTCTTATTGAAAGAAAAATGATTTCGGAAGAAAGCCGAGTTCTTTTTGTTGACGACGGCTCTTTTGATGACACTTGGGAAACCATTTGTGAAGCGCACGAAAAAAACGAAATTTTCTGCGGAATAAAGCTCAGCCGCAACCGCGGACACCAGAACGCCCTTCTTGCGGGTCTTATTGAAGCAAAAGACCATTGCGATGCGGCAATTTCCGTTGATGCCGACCTTCAGGATGACATTGATGCCATTGACAAAATGGTTGAAAAATTCGGCGAAGGCTGCGAAATTGTTTACGGAATCCGCAACAAGCGCAGCAGCGACCGTTTTATGAAACGCTTTACCGCCGAAGGTTATTACCGCCTTATGGAATTTTTCGGCACCCACATTATTTTCAACCACGCAGATTACCGCCTTATGAGCAAAAAGGCTCTTGAAGCGCTTTTTGAATTTGACGAAGTTAACCTTTTCCTTCGCGGAATGGTTCCGATGCTCGGTTTCAAAACCGGAGAAGTTTATTACGAACGCAGGGAACGTTTTGCCGGCGAAAGCAAATACAGCGTTGGAAAAATGCTTGATCTTGCCTGGAACGGAATCACTTCTTTCAGCGTTAAACCTGTTGATATGATCCTTTTTGCGGGCGTGCTCATTTCCGGATTTTCCGTGCTCGCGCTGTTTGTTCTTGCAATGCTCACAATTTTCGGTGTGCTCAAAGGCACCGCCGGCTGGGTGATTTCTTCCGTTTTCCTTTGCACCGGAATAAATCTTACAGCTTTGGGTGTTGTCGGGCAATATGTTTGCAGGGCTTATCTTGAAGCGAAGCACAGACCGAAATTTATTGTTGAAGAAAAAATTTTATAAAGAAACTCGCACCCGCCGGGTGCGAGTTTCTTTATTCCATATTGGCATGTTTTTAAAGAGCCGTTGACATTGTTGTTAGACGAGTGTACAGTTGACTTATGGTTTTTTATAATTGTAAAAGAGGTATAAAATGAAAAGGTTCATCATCTTTTTGATTGTTTTTATGCTGTTTTCCTTTTCCGGATGCGGCCGGGAAGCTGAAATTTTTAACCCAAACAAACCGATAATCGAATCCGATTCCGAAATTATAATTGAATCCAACTCTGAAATATCTTCCGTTCCCGAAAAAGAACCAGAACCCCAGACAAACTTTTCCGAAAACAAATATAGCATAACAGAAATTTGTCCGCATATTGATATCGGACATGATGGAGGAACACTTTTTTCCGGCGGGAAGCTTTATATTTCGGCAACAGTTCACAGAGAAGAAAGCAGTTGTGACGAAAAACTTATAATTGACCTTGAAACCGGAAAAGAAGAAGCGTCTTACGGATTGTATCTTTTATATGACGTTGACTGCTTTACAGACGATTTTTACAGAAACGTATATCATCTGATTTCGGAATACGGTTCCGACATTGAAGGAGATTATGTTTACAGCCTGATTTCTCTAAATGAAAGCGGAAACTCCGGTGATTCAATAAATCTTCATTTGGGC
>JAFOYK010000071.1 GCA_017424665.1 Oscillospiraceae bacterium | reverse complement strand
TATTCCGCTTTCATCTTTTGAAGATGCATCGTAATGAATGTTTTCGCTTACCGGTTCGGATTCCGGTTCAGCATAGGAAAAGCTCGGAGTGAGTGTTTTCGGAGAATACATTATACAAACAACGGAAACAGTCGCAAGCAAAATAAGAAATCCAACGAAAAGAAATATAAGAAGTCTCTTTTCGATTAACTCTTCCTCATTCATACATTTCCTCCAGGAACTCTACAAGGTGCGCAATTGCGTTTTCTTCACAACAAGGAAGAATCAGGTCGGCCTTATTCTTAAGGCTTTCCTGGGCGTTTTCAACCGCCGCACCGATGCCTGCAGCAATTATCATATCGGAATCGTTTTCATAATCGCCAACCGCAACGGAATTTTCAAGCGGAATTCCAACCATTTCGCAAAGTCTTTCAAGAGATTTTCCCTTGGAGTTTTGCGGAGGGAGGATTTCAAGAAAAAACGGGCTGGACTGAATAACTTTGACGTCTTTTCCAAAAACGGAATTTGCAAACTTCCTTATTTCTTCCATGTTTTCCGGATCACAGCAAACGATATATTTATAAACGTTTTCAGGAATATCCTCAAAATCTCCGTTAAAGAAATGAAATTCCCTTTCCGGAATATATTTTTTAAGATACTTTCCGGAAGTAAGCAGATTTACGGAATCAGTGCTTGCAAAATGACAGTCGCAGCAATCGAATTTTTCTTTTATCTTTTTAACGGCAAAACGGGCATATTTTGAAATATAGTTTGGTTCTATGATATCATCATTTTGCCAATCATAAAAATATCCGCCGTTTATATGTACGGAAGGCGTATTTATCGGAATTCTTTCAAGCAAAGGCTTTGCAACGTCAATTGCGCGGCCGGTGGATACTGTAAAGTGCCCGCCCTTGCCAGTAAATCTTTTTATTGCTTCAAGGTTTTCTTCGGAAATTCCGTCTTTTTCGCGCAAAAGCGTTCCGTCAACATCTGTAATTATAAGAATATCGGAAAGACTTTCTATCATTAAAGCTCGACCAGCTTTCTTTCAAATTCGGTGAAGTATTCCGGAAGCGGAGCGGTAAACTCCATATATTCACCTGTTCTCGGGTGAATAAAACCGATTGTCCCGGCGTGAAGACATTGTCCGTTAAGCTGTGTAATAACATTCTTAGGTCCGTAAACAGTATCTCCTGCAACGGGGTGACCGATATATGCCATATGTACTCTTATCTGATGAGTTCGTCCGGTTTTAAGTTTGCACTGAACGTGAGTGAAACCCGAATAACGTTTTACAACGGAATAATGAGTCTGGGCGGTTCTTCCGCCTTCAACGATAGCCATTTTCTTGCGGTCTTTGGTGCTTCTTCCGATGGGAGCATCAACGTCGCCTTCGTCATCCATATTTACACCGTAAACAATGGTCTGATAAATTCGGTTAAGGCTGTGTTCCTTAATCTGTTCAGCAAGATGAACATGAGCAAAATCGTTCTTGGCAACAAGAAGAAGTCCGCTGGTGTCTTTATCGATCCTGTGTACAATTCCGGGACGAAGAACACCGTTTATTCCTGAAAGGCTGTCTTTGCAATGCCATAAAAGCGCATTAACAAGGGTTCCGTTGTGGTTGCCCGGAGCCGGATGAACTACCATTCCTTTCGGTTTATAAACAACAAGAAGGTCGTCATCTTCATAATAGATTTTGAGCGGAATGTTTTCCGCTTCAACGTCAAGAGAAACCGCATCCGGAATGAGCACGGAGATATCTTCCCCTTCTTTGAGCACACGGCTTTTGGCAATAACTTTTCCGTCGATTTCAACGTTTCCGGCTGAAATAAGTTTTTGCAACGCTGAACGGGTAAGATGGTCAATTGCTTCCGCAAGAAACTTATCCGCTCTTGCTCCGTCTGCTTCTTCGGGAACGGTTATAACAATTTTAGTCATCGTTTTCACCGCCGAAGATTTTTTCAAGATCTTTATCTATTTCGCTGAATTCATTTTCTTTCGCAAGTTTTTCCGCTTTTTCTTTTTTATCGGAAAAATAAACCGCAACGCAAAGCAAAAACGCTCCGACACAAATGCAGATATCGGCAAAATTGAAAATTGCGAAATTGATTATACGAACGTCGATATAGTCGATTACATATCCGAGACTGATTCTGTCGATAAGGTTACCTACTCCTCCGGCAAGAAGAAGCGAAAGAGAAAAAACCTCGAGCTTTCCGGTAACTTTTCCCGAAAGGAAAAAAGCAAGAACAGCAATGAGCATAAGCGAAGTTACTCCAACGAGTATCCAGCGGTTATCGGAAAACATGCTGAAAGCAACGCCGGTGTTTTCAGCATAATTAAGGTATAAAACCTTATCAATAATAGTAATATCACCTTTTATAAGGGTTTCGGCGGCCCAATTTTTTACAATCTGATCCACGGCAATAAGAACAACCGCGAGAATTGTAGAAATAAGCTGAAACATTTTGCCTCCAAAAAATTACGGGCAGAACCGCAAAAGGATTCCGCCCGTATTATATTTATTTATCCAACAATTTCAGCACAACGTGCGCAAAGAGTGGGATGTTCGGGGTTCTGGCCTACAGTGTGGCTGTGAGTCCAGCAGCGTTCGCATTTTTCGCCGGGAGCAACTTCAACTTTTACGTCAACACCGTCGAATTCGGAAGTTCCGATTTCAACAGCGGAAACGATGAATGCGGAAACAAGGTCTGCTTCTGCAGATTTTGCAAATTCATACCAGTCTCTGCCGCAGTTAAGAGTTACTTTTGCTTCAAGAGATTTGCCGATAAGTTTCTGAGCACGGGCTTCTTCAAGTGCCTTATTGACAATATCACGAAGTTCATCGATTTTTTCCCATTTTGCCATGAATTCTTCGTCAGCAGCGATGCCGCTCTTTTCGGGGATCTGGTTGAAGAATACGGAACCTGCGTCGTCTTTTGCGCTTCTGGGAAGATATCCCCAGATTTCTTCAGCGGTGAAGGAAAGAATCGGAGCAAGGCAAAGGGTCATGCCGCGAAGGATGTTATAAATAACGGTCTGTGCGGCTCTTCTGCTTTCGCTGTCGAATTTCTCAACGTAAAGTCTGTCTTTAAGAATATCAAGATAGAAGTTGGAAAGATCGGTGGTGCAGAAATCGCGGATTGCAGAATAAACAATATGGAAATCGAATTTATCGTAAGCGGCTTTGCATTTTTCAAGAATCTCATCCATTCTTGCAAGAGCCCATTTATCGATACCTTCAAGATTTTCAACAGCAACGGAATCTTTGTCAGGATCAAAATCGTTAAGGTTGGAAAGAATGAATCTTGCGGTGTTTCTGATTTTACGGTAAACATCGGAAAGCTGTTTAAGAATATCACCGGAAATTCTGATATCTGCGTGATAGTCGGAAGAAGCAACCCAGGTTCTGAGGATATCAGCGCCGAATTTTTCGGTTACTTCGTCGGGGCTTACGCCGTTTCCGAGAGATTTATGCATTGCTTTGCCTTCGCCGTCAACAACCCAACCGTGGGTGCAAACTGCTTTGTAAGGCGCGCCGCCTTTGGATGCAACTGAAGTAAGAAGAGAAGACTGGAACCAACCGCGGTACTGGTCTGCACCTTCAAGATAAAGGTCTGCGGGCCATGCAAGTCCGTGTTCTTCGTCGCAAACTGCTGCGTGAGAAACACCGGAGTCGAACCAAACGTCCATAATGTTGTTATCTTTGGTAAATTCGGTGCATCCGCATTCGCATTTAAAACCTTCGGGAAGGATTTCAGATGCTTCATATTTGAACCAAGCGTCACTTCCCTCTT
>JAFOYK010000209.1 GCA_017424665.1 Oscillospiraceae bacterium | reverse complement strand
TATGCGCCTTGCCACCGGAACAACCTCCGCTCTTGTGCTCAATTTTCAGGCGCTTTTGTTTGTGATTCGCGGCGGAGATTTTGTAAGACTTCTGCTTGCCGCCGCCCAGCTTGCGGTAATTCTTTCCCTTATACTTGCAACGGTTTTCCGCTTCAGAAAAATTCCTCTTGAAAGCAAAAAACTTCCGATAATTTTCTGGGCGGTTTTCGCAGTTATGAAAATCGGCTTTGCGGTTTTTGCCGCAAGCGACCTTTATATGAAAATTATGCACAGCCTTCTTGCCTATGCGGAAGTTTGGGTGTATTCCCTTTTTTCTTCTCTTTATGCCTGGCTTTATACCGGATTTTTTGTTGCGGCGGTGGTTTTTACTGTAAGATATATTTATACGAAAAAGAATAAATAACTTCGCTTTGCGGCGGGAGCAAGCCCCCGCCCTACTGTAAAATGCGGTAAATAAAAAATCCCGTGCTCAAATGAGCACGGGGTTTTTATTTTGAGCATCGTTTTCAGATTTTCTTCTGGGCTTCGCAATAAACACAGCGGCAAATTCCGTTTTCTTTATCGGTATAGCGGAAAACGTGGTCGATTTCCTGCTCGATGGAAGTTATGCAGCGGGGGTTATCGCAGAAAACTTTGTTAACAAGTTCTTCCTCGTGCTCACATTCATGGGTTTCGGAAAGAAGCATGGGGGTTTCTGCAAGAAGCTTAAGAATAAGCGCCATTCTGATGAATTTTCCGCAAAGAGCCTGGTCAAAATAGCAGGCTCTGGGGTCATTATCAACTTTGGTGCTGATCTCGTTAACTCTGGGAAGCGGATGCATGATGCAAAGATCGGGTTTTGCGGTTTCAAGTTTCGGAAGATCGAGCACGAAGGAGTTTTTAAGGCGCTCATATTCTTCTTTATCCGCAAAACGTTCTCTCTGGATTCTGGTCATATAGAGAACGTCAAGTTCGGAAATTGCTTCCTCGATGGTGCGGACCTCTTTATAGGGAATTCCTTTTTTATCAAGAGTTTCGGTCTTGATATATTCCGGAACGGAAAGTTCTTCCGGAGAGATGAGAACAAATTTGATTCCGGAATATCTTGCGAAAGCGGCGATAAGGGAATGAACGGTTCTTCCGAACTTAAGGTCGCCGCAGATTCCGATGGTGAGGTCGTTAAGTCTGCCTTTGTGGCGGCTGATGGTGAGAAGGTCGGTAAGAGTCTGGGTGGGGTGGAAATGTCCGCCGTCGCCTGCGTTGATTATCGGAATTCGGGAAGCTTTTGCCGCAACGACCGGTGCGCCCTCTTTCGGGTGGCGCATTGCGATGATATCGGCATAGCAGTTCACGGTGCGGATGGTATCGGCACAGCTTTCGCCTTTTGCGGTGGAGGAGCTTCCTGCTTCGGAAAATCCGAGAACGCCGCCGCCGAGGCTGAGCATTGCTGCTTCAAAGCTGAGGCGGGTTCTGGTGGAAGGTTCGAAGAAAAGTGTTGCAAGAATTTTGCCTTCGCAGGCTTTTGCATATTTTCCGGGGTTTTCGATGATATCGTTGGCGGTGGAGATAAGGCTTTCGATTTCTTCCACGGAAAGATCGAGAATATCAATAAGATTGCTCATTTATTTTGCTCCGTTTACTGCAAGATAGTTTTTGATTCTGGTTACGTTTTCTTCGTTTGCGGGGTCTTCTTCAAGGAATTCGATGATATCGTAAACGTCAACAACGGAATATACCGGGAAACCGAACTGTTCGGAAATTTCTTCCATTGCGCCTTTTTCGGTCTGGCCTTTTTCTTTGCGGTTTACCATGATGAAAGTTGCGATAACTTTGGTGTCTTCAAGCTGGCTGAGGATCTCCATGGATTCGCGGATAGCGGTTCCTGCGGTGATTACGTCTTCGATAATGACGATTTCCTGGCCGGGCTGGGGAATGTAACCAACGAAAGTGCCGCCTTCGCCGTGGTCTTTTGCTTCTTTTCTGTTGAAGAAGAAGGGAACGTCAAGGCCGTTTTTGGAAAGAGCAACTGCTGCGGAAATGGAAAGCGGAATGCCTTTGTAAGCGGGGCCATAGAGAACTGCTTCTTTTTTGCCGAGTTTGTCAAAATATGCTTTTGCATAGAATTCGCCGAGTTTGGAAATCTGGTCGCCGGTTTTGATCATACCTGCGTTTACGAAATAAGGTATTTTACGGCCGGATTTTGCGGTGAAATCACCGAATTTGAGAACTCCTGCGCTCTGGAGGAATTCGATAAATTCTCTTTTATAAGCTTCCATTTTTCTTTCTCCTTTTATGTATCTGTAATTAGTCTACAAATTCTGCTACGCAGCGTTCATAAGCTGCAACCGGGTCTTCTGCAGCAGTGATAGGACGGCCTACTACGATATAGTCGGAACCGATTGCTTTTGCGTCTGCGGGGGTCATAACACGTTTCTGGTCGCCTTTGTCGCCGTCTGCGAAACGAACGCCGGGGGTTACGGTGATGAATTCAGCGCCGCAGGAACTGTGAACTTTTTCGGATTCAAGCGGAGAGCAGACTACGCCGTCAAGACCTGCTTTTTTAGCATTCTGTGCGTAATGCATAACAACTTCCGGAAGGGGTTCTTTGATAAGAAGGTCGTTTTCCATTGCTTCCTGGTCGGTGGAAGTAAGCTGGGTAACTGCGATGAGAAGGGGGCGGGTGCCGTCGGGTCTGGTAAGGCCTTCGATTGCTGCTTCCATCATTCTGCAGGTGCCTGCGGCATGAAGGTTGGTCATATCAACGTCAAGTCCGGAAAGAACGGACATTGCTTTTTTACCGGTGTTGGGGATATCGTGGAGTTTAAGGTCGAGGAAGATTTTGTGGCCTCTTGCTTTGATTTCACGAACGATGGAAGGGCCTTCTGCATAGAAGAGCTCCATACCGATTTTTACGAAAGGTTTTTTGCCCTCGAATTTATCGAGGAACTCGAAAGTTTTTTCTGCGGAAGAAAAATCGCAGGCAATAATAACGTCTTTTCCCATTTTATTTAACTCCTCCTATAATTTCGCTGAGATTATTGATTCCGTATTTATCCATAACGCGCGGCAGATCATTGATGATGTCGCGGCAGATGTAAGGATCCACAAGGTTTGCGGCGCCGACCTGAACAGCGGTTGCGCCCGCGAGCATAAGCTCGATTACGTCTTCGGCGCAGGAAACGCCGCCCATTCCGACAATCGGGATTTTAACAGCCTGGGCAACCTGGTAAACCATTTTTACTGCAACCGGGAAAATTGCCGGGCCGGAAAAACCGCCCATTTTGTTTGCGATAACCGGTTTTTTGGTCTTGAGGTCGATTCTCATACCCATAAGGGTGTTGATGAGAGAAAGACCGTCTGCTCCGGCTTCTTCGCAGGCTTTTGCAATTGCAACGATGTCGGTTACGTTGGGGGAAAGTTTTACGATAACCGGTTTGGTGGTAACAGCTTTTACCGCTTTAACAATGGTTGCGGCGGCTTCCGGGGAAGTTCCGAAGCTCATGCCGCCGCCATGTACGTTGGGGCAGCTGATATTTACTTCAAGCCAGCCGACCTGGTCGCATTTATCAAGTTTTTCGCAGGTGTATGCATAATCCTCAACGGAGAAACCGGAAACGTTTGCCATAACTTTTTTGTTAAAGCATTTTGCAAGTTTCGGAAGTTCTTCGCCGATAACTTTTTCAACGCCCGGGTTCTGAAGGCCAACTGCATTGATCATTCCGGCGGTGCATTCCGCAATTCTGGGGGTGGGGTTTCCGAATCTCGGTTCCTTGGTGGTTCCTTTGAAGGAGAAAGTTCCGAGCATGTTGATATCATAGAGTTCGGCAAATTCATAGCCGTAGCCGAAAGTTCCGGAAGCGGGGATAATGGGGTTATCCATTTCGATTCCGCAAAGATTTACTTTTAATCTTTCCATAAAATCTCCTCCTTCATCATGATAGGGCCGTCTTTGCAGATTCGTTTGAATCCGGTGAGGGTTTTGCAGGAACAGCCCATGCAGGCGCCGAAGCCGCAGCCCATTCTTTCTTCAAAGCTGAGCTGGCCGGAAGTTTCGGAAGCGTTCCAGACCGCTTTAAGCATGGGTTCCGGGCCGCAGGTGAAGAAATGGGTGTAATCGATTTCTTTCATTGCTTCGGTTACGAAGCCTTTGATTCCGTAGGAACCGTCAACGGTGGTTACGTAAACTTTGCAGCCGAGAGCTTTGAATTCTTCTTCATAGAAGATTTCGTCTTTGGTGTTGAAACCGAGGATTACGGAAACTTCCTTGCCCTCTTTGCGAAGTTCTTTAGCAAGCATATAAAGGGGCGGAACGCCGACGCCGCCGCCGATGAGAAGCGGTTTTTCGCTGGAAATGGAAGTGTCATATCCGTTTCCGAGAGAGGAAAGAATATCAAGGGTTCCTTCGGTCATATCTCTCATCTGTTCGGTGCCTTTTCCGACAACCTTATAGATAAGGGTAAGTTTTCCCTCTTCTGCGTCGCAGACGGAAATCGGTCTGCGAAGATAAAGTCCGTCGAGTTTGATATTTACAAACTGACCGGGGCGGGTGATATCGGAAGTATCACCCGCAAGGACCATTTCCATAATGTCCTTGGTCAGCGGTCTGTTTTCTTTGATTTCAAAAAGCAGCTGTCTCATATTTCCTCCTTAAGCGTCGATGGTGGAGATGCAAAGGGTGGTTTCTTCAAGAACGTCGAGAAGAACTTTTACGGTATCGAGTGCGGTGAAAACGGAAACGTTGTTTTCAATCGCATAGTTACGGATAAGCTGGCCGTCATATTCGGAACCGACAGCGGCAACGTCGCGGGTGTTGATTACGTAAGCGATGTGGCCCTGGCGGAGAGAATCGCGGATCTCTTCGTTTCCTTCGCTGATCTTATGAAGAACGTGGGTGCGGATTCCGTTTTCTTTAAGGAATTTTGCGGTACCTGCGGTTGCTTCGATGTTGAAACCAAGATCATAGAAGCGGCGGATAAGGGGAAGAGCTTCTTCCTTATCTTTATCTGCGATGGTTGCGAAGATGGTGCCGTAATTCTGAAGATGCATTCCGGAAGCCTGGAGTGCTTTATAAAGTGCGCGGTTAAGTTTATCGTCATAGCCGATTGCTTCGCCGGTGGATTTCATTTCGGGAGAAAGGTAAGCATCAAGTCCGTGAATTTTATTGAAGGAGAATACCGGAACTTTTACGTACCATCTCTTCTTTTCGTCCGGATAAATTCCGAAGATTCCCTGTTCTTTAAGGCTCTTTCCAAGAATTACTTCGGTTGCGATATCCGCAAGGCTGTAACCGGTGGATTTGGAAAGGAACGGAACGGTTCTGGAAGAACGGGGGTTAACTTCGATGATGTAAACATCGTCGTGTTCGTCAACGATGAACTGGATGTTATAAAGACCGACAATTCCGATTCCAAGACCGAGTTTTTTAGCATACTGGAGAATGGTGCCTTTAACTTTATCGGAAATGCTGAAGGTGGGATAAACGCTGATGGAGTCGCCGGAATGGATACCGGTTCTTTCAAC
>JAFOYK010000171.1 GCA_017424665.1 Oscillospiraceae bacterium | reverse complement strand
GCCATTACAATCAAAATCATTATGACTCTCTATTACGATAGCATTTATCAACGGCTTATTCCTTGTGAATAATAATATTATTTTTCTGACAATAACATCTATTTTGTATCTATAAAAACTTAACAGCAACCTTTTTATTCCTCCTCAACCCTGTAACCGTCTATATGCACGAATCTTATTGATTTTATCGGATAACTTGAAAGCGGGCGGCAGGCGCAATCGTAAGAATGGGCGGCAATTTTAACCGTATTGAAGGTCGGTCTGTCGCCGTCAACGGCAGTTATTACAGGAGTATGCTGCCAATCTTCCGTATCAAGAATAAGCTGGGCAATGTCACCGGGCTCAACTTCATCGATTGAAACCTGGTGGCCGAAAGGGCCGATTCCTTCGTTGTTAACAAGAAAGTTGAAAAGAAATTTAACTCCGGTCCAGGCGGGAGCACGGTCGTTAAGGCTTTTGTAATACCAGCCGAAATCCGGAGTGAAGTTCATCGGCGCACCGCCCGCAAGAATACATTGGCTTGCAAAGGAAGTGCAATCGCCGCCGATTGCGCTGAAATCATAATATTTCGGGTTGCGGAAATATGCCCAGCGGTTTGCATATTCCACTGCCGCTGTGCGGTTATATTCTTTTTCGATAAGTGCCATTTTTCCTCCAAAAAGTGTTTTTTAAATTCTATGAAAAACAGACGGCAGGGTTTCCGAAAAAGAATAAAATTTCTTAAAAATAGATGCTCAAATCGTTGCAACAATGGCTTTCTCCGTGCTATAATATAGATGTCGTATTATGACGAATTGGAGGAAATTTTGGTATGGTTAATAAAGTTAAAATAGAAGTAGCAGGAGCAAGTTACACCATCGCAACCAGCGAACAGGAAGGTTATGTTCGCGACCTTGCGAAAGAAATGAGCGAAGATATCGATTCCCTTATGGTAAGAAACCCCAGCCTTTCCATGAACGATGCTCTCGTTCTTTGTTCCATCGCATATCTCAGCGAATACAAAAAGGAAGCGGCAAACTGCGACCACATCCGTTCCCAGCTTAAAGAATATCTTGGCGATACCGCAAGAGCAAGAATGGAAACCGACGAAGCAAACCGCCGCGCAGACAGACTTGCAAGAGAAGTTGAGGAGCTTAAAAAGCGTTATGGCGTTTGAGATAAAGGTTAAAAAAGTCCGCGAAAACGCGGTTGTTCCGAAAATCGCGACCTCCGGTTCTGCAGCCGCAGATCTTTATGCATGCGTTGAAGAACCGCTCACCGTTCCCGCAAGGGGAAGCGCGGTTGTTCCTGTCGGAATTGCCATCGCTGTTCCGGAAGGTTACGGCGCATTTATCTTCGCAAGAAGCGGCCTTGGAATCAAACACGGAATCGCTCCGAGGAACTGCGTCGGAGTTATCGATTCGGATTACCGCGGCGAAATCTGCGTTGGTTTAATGAACAATTCCGACGAAGATTATGTTATTCAGCCGAAAGACAGAATTGCCCAGATGGCGATTATGCCGGTAATGCCGGCGGAATACGTTCTTTGCGAAGAACTTTCGGATACCGAAAGAGGAGAAGGCGGTTTCGGTTCAACAGGAAAATAATAAAAAAGAAAAGCCGGCTTTCAGCCGGCTTTTTTGTTTTATTTTTTATTAAACAAAACCAAGGAATCTTGCGGTTTCAGCAACGGGAAGACCCATTACGTTAAAATAATCTCCGACGATTCCTTTAACGAGCACGGAGCCTTTGCCCTGAATTCCGTAAGCGCCGGCTTTGTCCATGGGTTCAAGAGTTTCGATATATTTGTCGATGGTTTCATCGGAAAGTTCGTAAAATTCAACTTCGGTTTTCTGAACGAAGGAACGGACTTTGTCGTTTTCGGCAACGGCAACACCGGTGTAAACAAAATGTTTTTTGCCGGAAAGCGCTTTGAGCATGGCGTGAGCATGTTCTTTGTCTTTCGGTTTGCCAAAAATCTCATCGTTGAGCACGACCACGGTATCGGAACCGATTACGGTATCTTCAGGACGAAGTTTTGCGACCGCAAGAGCCTTTTGTTCCGCAAGAATTGCCGGAACTTTTTCGGCGGGGGTTCCTTCCGGAATGAATTCGTCACAGCCGGAAACAAGAACTTCAAATTCATCGGTAATAAGGCTTAAAAGTTCCTTTCTTCTTGGGGAACCGGAAGCTAAAATCAACATATAAAAACCTCACTTTTTGGCTTATCCAAGCAGTTTTTCAATTGCCGCAAGTTTTGCGGAAAGACAGAAAATTTCCATAGCGACCGGAAGTTCGGAAACGGGAGCAAAAGTAGGCGCAATTCGAAGAATGCTGTCTTCGGGGTCTTTGCCGTAAGGATAAACGGCGCCGGCGCCGGTGATGACAAGTCCGGCTTCTTTGCAAAGAGCAACGGTGCGCTTTGCGGTGCCGCTCATAAGTTCCGCGGAAACAAAATATCCGCCTTTGGGGGTGTTCCAATTTGCAATCCCGGTTTCGGAAAGTTCTTCTTTGAGCACTTTGAGCACCGTTTCAAATTTTGGACGGATGATATCGGCCTGTTTTCTCATATGGTTGAGCACGCCATCAAGATTTTTGAAGAAAAGAACGTGGCGCATCTGGTTTATTTTATCCGGGCCGATGTTCTGGAAGAAAAGGGTGCGTTTAAAATCGGCGGTGTTGCGTTCGGAAGAAGCAACGGCGGCAAGCCCGGCGGTGGGAAAGGTTACCTTGCTGGTGGAACCGAGCATGTAGACCATATCTTCGTTTCCGTTTTCTTTTGCAAGCTTGAGAAGGGAAGGAATCTCATCCGTTTCGCCGTCAAAATCAAGGTGGTGAACAACATAAGCATTGTCCCAGAAAATTCTGAAATCGCTTGCGGCGGGAGAAAGCTTTGCGAAACGTTCAACAACTTCCGCGGAATAGGAAATTCCCTGGGGGTTGGAATATTTCGGAACACAGATGATTCCTTTTACGGTTTCGTCTTTGATAAGTTCTTCGACCGTATCCATATCCGGGCCGTCGGAATTCATCGGAACGGTGATGAGTTCAAAACCGAAAAGCTCGCCCACAGCGAAATGGCGGTCATAACCGGGGGCGGGGCAAAGGAGTTTACGTTCTTTGCATTCACACCAGGGTGCTTTTCCGCCGGGAAGGCCATGGCACATTGCGTGGGCGATAAGGTCATAAAAAAGGTTAAGGGAACTGTTTCCGGTGACAATTACGTTTTCCATGGGTGCATCAAGAATTTCACCGAAAAGGCGGCGGCATTCCGGAATTCCTTCAACAACGCCGTAGTTTCGGATATCGAAACCGTTTTCGCATTTGAAATTTTCGGTTTCGGAATTAATAAGATCGAGCATTGGAAGGGAAAGGGCAAGCTGTTCCGGGGAAGGTTTTCCGCGGGAAATATCGAGTTTTAAGCCAAGAGCTTTTTTCTCGGAATATCTTTTTTCGGTGACTTCTTTTTCAAGAAGAAGTTCTTCGCGGGTCATTTCGGAATATTTTTTCATGCTGTCACCTCTTTAGTTCATATATGAAGTATCGCTGAGTTTTTTGATGAAACGTTTTCCTTCGGAATTTTCAAAAAGGAAGGAAACACCGCCGGAAACTCCGAAAAGTTCGGATTTTTCAAGGCTTTCCACCGGCAGACCAAGCCACATTGCGTTGAAAACGCTAAGCAAATCACCGTGGGATACAATGATAATATATTCTTCGCCGTTCGATGTTATTTCATCAAAGAAAGGTTTAAGGCGGTTCCATTCATCTCTTCTGCTTTCGGCGGAAGGGAAAAGCCGGTCGTCAACCGTTCTTTCCGGTTTTTCCATATGTTCGCGAAGCCAACGGACGGAATGACCCACCGCTTCACCAAGATCTCTTTCACGGAGTTCTGTTAAAAAAACAGGTTTTGTTCCAAGATGTTTTCCGACTGTTTCGGCGGTTTGCGCCGCTCTTGAAAGGTCGGAAGAATAAATTTTATATTCTGCGGAAAGTTCCTTGGAAAGGTTTTTACCGATGTTTTCCGCCTGTTCAAGGCCTTTTTCGGAAAGGGGCCAGTCAGTCCATGAACCTACCATTCCGTTGGTGTGGTGAACGGACTCTGTATGCTGAATTGTGATTATGGTTTTCATAGTTACCTCCGATGGTACTGCCGGAAGCGGAGAAAGAAATCCCTCCACCGTGCCTGCGGCAACAGTCCCCCTCCCTTTAGACAAGGGAGGCAATTATGCAAAAAGCCGGAAGGAATTTCCTTCCGGCTTCGGTTTTGTTATTAGAATTCTGCGGAACCGGTGGTTCTCGGGAAGGGGAGAACGTCGCGGATATTCTGGATACCGGTGAGGTACATGATGATACGTTCAAAACCAAGACCGTAGCCTGCGTGTTTGCAGCCGCCGTAACGGCGAAGGTCAAGATACCAGCTGTAATCTTCTTCTTTAAGACCAAGCTCGTTGATGCGGTCGATAAGAACGTCAAGGCGTTCTTCTCTCTGGCTTCCGCCAACAATTTCGCCAACGCCGGGAACAAGAAGGTCTGCAGCGGCAACGGTTTTTCCGTCGTCGTTCTGGCGCATATAGAATGCTTTGATTTCTTTCGGATAGTTGGTTACGAAGATAGGAGCTTTATAAACTTCTTCGGTAAGATAACGTTCGTGCTCGGTCTGAAGGTCGCAGCCCCAATATACGGGATATTCAAAACGGTCTTTAACTTCGGTAAGGATTTCGATTGCTTTGGTGTAATCAAGGCGAACAAATTCCTGGGTGCAGATGGTTTCAAGACGTTCGATAAGGCCTTTGTCATAAAAATCGTTGAAGAATTTCATTTCTCTGGGGCAGTTATCGAGAACGTAGCGGAAGATATGTTTGATCATATCTTCGGAAAGCTGCATTTCGTCTTCAAGGTCTGCGAAAGCAATTTCCGGTTCGATCATCCAGAACTCTGCGGCATGACGCTGGGTATAGGATTTTTCTGCACGGAAAGTGGGTCCGAAGGTGTAGATGTTGCTGAAAGCCATTGCCATTGCTTCACCTTCAAGCTGGCCGGAAACGGTAAGGCCGGTTGCTTTGCCGAAGAAATCCTGGCTGAAATCAACGGTGCCGTCCTCGTTTCTCGGAGGGTTGGAAGGATCGAGAGTGGTTACTCTGAACATTTCGCCCGCGCCTTCACAGTCGGAACCGGTGATGAGAGGAGTGTGAACGTAAACGAATCCTCTGCTCTGGAAGAACTGGTGAATCGCAAAAGCTGCTGCGCTTCTTACACGGAAAGCAGCGGAGAAGGTGTTGGTTCTGGGGCGAAGATGTGCAATGGTGCGGAGATATTCAAGGCTGTGGCGCTTTTTCTGAAGCGGATAATCCGGGGTGGATTCGCCTTCGATAATAACTTCGGTTGCATGCATTTCGAAAGGCTGTTTTGCATCCGGAGTAAGAAGAATGTTGCCGATTACGGAAACGGCGGAGCCAACGTTGAGCTTATTGATCTCCTTGAAATTATTAACTTTATCTTCCTCGTAAACAACCTGAATATTAGAGAAGCAGGTTCCGTCGTTAAGTTCGATAAAGCCTATGGATTTGGAGTTACGGGAAGTTCTGAGCCAGCCGCAGATTTTAATGGGCTCTTCGGCAAAAGCTTCCGGAGAGGCAAAAACAAGCCTCAGCTCCGTTCTTTTCATGGTGATCACCTCATGTTAATTAATAATATTACACTTTAATATAACATATTGGCCGCTTTTTTGCAAGTTATTTATAAAAAGCATTCATATTTTATGCCGAAGATTAAACACAGGGGAAATTATAATTTTATTATAGACAACGTAAGGATTTTATGCTATTTTTAGAAAAACGAAAATGGAAAGGGGAACGGTCATGAAAAAGGCGCTTTATGTTATTTTACTTGTTGCTG
>JAFOYK010000042.1 GCA_017424665.1 Oscillospiraceae bacterium | reverse complement strand
TTAAAGGCTTTACCCTTATGTTCCTTCAGATGTGGAACATAAGCGAAAAAGAACCGGAATTTGAACCTTTCCTTTCGTTTCCAAGCCTTCCGCCGGAAAATGCCGAAGGCTTTGTGATTCCATATGGCGATTGCCCCCTTGACGGAGATAAAGTCGGCGAAATGGTTTATATGGATATCCTTAACCGGGCGAAAAATTACGTTCATATAATGACGCCATATCTTATTCTTGACGGCGAAATGGAAACTGCCCTTCGCTTTGCGGCGGAAAGGGGAGTCGAGGTCAGGATAATTCTTCCGGGTGTTCCGGATAAACTTTCGCCCTATTCCCTTGCGAAAAGCCATTATTCCGCCCTTCTTGATTCCGGCGTTGAGATCTTTGAATATGAACCCGGCTTTATCCACGCAAAATCCTTTGTTGCGGATAATTGCGAGGCGGTTGTGGGAACCATAAACCTTGATTACCGAAGCCTTTATCACCATTTCGAATGCGCGGCATATTGTTACGAAACCGCCTGCATCGGAGACATTGAAAAGGATTTTCAGGAAACTTTGGAAAAATGCCGCAGGGTGACCAAAGAGAACATCTGGAAGAATTACCCGCTTTTACGCCCGCTTTCCTTCCTGATGAAAATAATCGCGCCTTTGCTTTAAAGAAAAAAGGGAACGGAAATTCCGTTCCCTTTTCGTTTTTTTTAAAATATAAGCTGAACAAGAAGCATATAGCATAAAGTTCCGCCGGCCATGGAAAGAAGAATTTTTCTTTTCCAAAGATGAAGAACCGTTACGACCGCAACGGAAATAAATTCCGGAATTCCGTGGCTTCCCGCGGTTATGTCAACGTTTTTAAGGCAATAGACGACCAGAAGAGCAAAAATCGCCGCCGGAAGAGCCTTTCCGAGATATTCGATGAATTTCGGCGTTTTCTTCTTTTCTGAAAAAACAAGAAAAGGAAGAAAACGGGTCAGAAGCGTTGCAAGAACGCACATTCCGATGGTTATGATTTCTTCGGAAAGAGTCATTCAAAACCACCCGCCTTTTCAATGGGTTTTCTGAAGAAAGCAAGCATTCCGAAAATGCAGACCATGGTCGGGATTATGAAAGATTCCGCGCCGAAAACAAGAAGACAGAAAACGGAGCAGAAAACGCCGATTAAAGCGGTGTAATGTTTCTTTTCCTTAAGCCACTGTTCAATGAAAATTACAACGAACATGGCGGTCATAACAAAATCAAGTCCTTCGGTGTTGAAAGGAATGAAGGAACCCAGAATTCCGCCAAGGGTCGCGCCGGAAACCCAATAAATCTGGTCAAGAAGGGAAACCGCAAGATAGAATTTTCCTTTTTCAATTCCTTCGGGAACAGGGGTTGAACAGTTTATGGAAAAAGTTTCATCGGTAAGCGCAAAGATAAGATAGAGCTTTTTAAGGCCGGTGTTTTTATATTTTTCCAGCATCGCAAGTCCATAGAAAAGGTGGCGCGCCTGGATAACAAGGGCGATCAAAAACGTCTGGAGCGGGGCAAAGGTGCTTAAAAGAAGCGAGACCGCAAGAAACTCAAGGCTTCCGCCGAAAATGGTGATTCCCATAAGCATAGGGTAAAGAAAGCTGAAACCCGAAACTTTCATATATATTCCGTAAGAAATTCCAAGAAAAAGATAACCGGTCATTACCGGAGCGGTGTAAGGGAAAGCCGCTTTTAAAGCGGAAAGAAAGTTGCCGCTGTTTTTCAAAATTCCGCCCCCTCTCTTTAATATGTGATTATTATATATTCCAAAAGCGCCAAGTTCAACAGAATGTTGAATTATGGGAGCATTTTTTGAAAAATTTTCTTTGCGGATAAATATTTTTTAAAATTAAACATAAAATTTATTTGAAGCAAAAAACAAAAATGTCTATTTTATCAATAGACAAACGGCTGAAAAATGAGTATAATATTAAGTAGAGAAATTTGGTAAAAAATTCCTTTATTCCGATTTTGGAGTGTGATTTTCCATGAAACTTATTATAAAAAACAATTATGACGAAATGAGCGAATGGGCCGCAAACCATATCGCCGAAGCGATAAATAACCACAAAGAGGACCGCCCCTTTGTTCTCGGTCTTCCCACCGGTTCTTCACCTCTCGGCGTTTACAAACGCCTTATCGAAATGAACAAAGCCGGAAAAGTAAGCTTTAAAAACGTTGTAACTTTCAATATGGACGAATATGTCGGCCTTCCGAAAGAACACGACCAGAGCTATTGGTATTTCATGCACGAAAACTTTTTCGACCATATTGAAATTCCCGAAGAAAACATAAACATTCTTGACGGAATGACCGATGACCCGGAAGAAGAATGCAGAAGATATGAAGAAAAAATTGCTTCCTATGGCGGAATCGACCTTTTCCTCGGCGGCTGCGGAGTTGACGGACACATTGCCTTCAACGAACCTTTCACCTCCCTTGTTTCCAGAACCGGCGTTCGCGCCCTTACCGAAGACACCAGAATTGTAAATTCCCGTTTCTTTGATAATGACATGAACAAAGTTCCGAAAACCGCCCTTTCTGTCGGTGTCGGAACAGTTTGCGACGCAAAACAGGTGCTCATCCTTATCAACGGCCACAACAAAGCGAGGGCTCTTCGCCATTGCGTTGAAGGCGGCGTTGACCACGCCTGGACCATAAGTGCTCTTCAGCTCCATCCGGATGGCATAATTGCCTGTGACGAAGCTGCCTGCGGTGAACTTAAGGTGGATACCTACAAATATTTCAAAGAAATTTATAAAGACGAAAAATAACCGAAAAAATGCCGCCGAAAGGCGGCTTTTTTATTGGCTTTAGCTTGACAAATCAGGGAAAACGGATTAACATTTTAATGTTATGCATTATTATTCAAACATAAGGAGAAACACTATGAGTTTTGTTTATCGCGGCCTTGAGGGCACCCTTGAACGCCACATTGTTACCGAGCACGACCTTGAGCACGAGCTTGAGCATATTCTTGCGGAAAATCCGAAAATTGAGCACGTAACCGGAAGACCCGCCCAACTTGGCGACGAAGTTATTCTCGATTACGCAGGTTTCTGCGACGGAGAACAGTTCCAGGGCGGCACCGCCGAAAACCAGTCCCTTACCCTTGGAAGCGGAAGATTCATTCCCGGTTTTGAAGAACAGCTTGTCGGCAAAGAAATCGGCGAAGAAGTAAGCGTTATGGTAACTTTCCCGGAACAGTATCACGCAGAAAATCTTGCCGGAAAACCCGCAGAATTTAAATGTAAAATTCACGAGATCCATGCTCATTCCAAATATGAACTGAACGATGAATTTGCAAAAGAATTCGGCCAGGTTGAAACCATGGAAGAATTCCGCAAAAAACTTCTTGATTCCATGCAGGCTTTTGCTGACGAACAGGCTGAAATGGAACTTCAGGACAGACTTTTTGAAGAAGTTGTCTCTTCCTTCGAATTTGTTCCTTCCGAAGAAGAAATTGAGCACGAACTTGACGAACAGATGGAAAGACTTTCCGAAGATATGGCACAGCACGGACTTAACCTTGATATGTATTGCCAGTTCAGCGGAACCACCAAAGAACAGATCAGGGAAGAAATTCGCGAAAAAGCAACCGCAAGCCTTCGCGGACAGGCTGTTGTAAGCAAAATCGCGGAGCTTGAAAACCTCAGCGTTGACGAAAACGATATGGAAAAAGCTCTTATGATGCTTGCAATGCAGAACGGAATGCCTCTTGAATTCCTTAAAGAACATTGCGACGATGAAATCAAAAAAGAAATTTCCCGCAGCGTGCTCATCGGAAAAGTTATGAGACTTATCTATGAATCCGCTGTTATTGAAATTAAAGTCTGCGAACATCACCATTGCCATTGCCATTAAGATATGTTAAATAAAAAAGCCGTCCTTCCGGACGGCTTTTTTTGTTTTGCTTTTTTATTCCCATTTGATGCTTACAACTCTTTCGCCGGAACTGGAATCGGTAAGAGTGAAGCGGCGGGTGATCTTTTCGCCCGGTTCCCAATTATAGAAAGTGAATTTTTTGGTGGTGATAAGTTCTCCGTCCTTATCGTAAAATTCAACCGAGCAGATGAAATAGGTGAAATCGTAATCGGTGGTGTTTTCGAAAATTCCGTCGTAAGCGTAATTTCCTGCATAGCTTCCAAGGTTGTGGTAGCGGAAACCGTCAATAAGTTCGGAAATGGAAACGATTTTTTTACCGCTTTCAATAAGTTCGGAATATTTTTCGGCGTTTTCTTCGGAAACGGAAATTTCGCAAAGAAGGCTCATTTCATAAAGAGCGGAGTTTTGTTCGTGGCGGAAACTGTCGTAATATTTCTGGAGCCATTCCTCAAAAGCAAGGGTTCCGAGTTCTTCCTTCGCTTTAAGAAGAATTCCGATGTATTTTTTCGCGTGTTTTCCAAGGTCGGCGTTTTCAAAATGCGCTTCGGAAAATTCTTCAAGAAGTGCGATTTCTGTGTCGAAAATCGCGTTCCATTCTTCCGCGGTTTGAATTCCGTACCAGGGGTTTTCACCCATCAGTTCCCAACGTTTTTCAAGGCTTGCTTCAAGGTTTTCGATAAAACGTTCATCGGAAGGACGAAGGTCGATTCCGCAATAAACGCATACTTTGCTTCCGTCCGCCTGCCATTCGTGGGTTAATTCAAGCCCATCGAGAGTTCCGCACATGGAACAAGGCGTCGGGTTTTTGCAGGAAGAATCTTTCCAGTCATGGGGAAGAACCCCGCCTTCGGTTGCCCCGCAAATAACGCAGGTTTTAGGAACCTGGCAGGTTGGTTCGCTCCAGACGTTCCAGATCCCGTCTATCCAATCATGGGGGCAGCCGGAAATTATAATTGCGGCAATTCCGAAAACAATTGCGCCGCATATTAAAATAATGATTCTTTTTGAATTTATATTCATTTAAAAAATCCTCCGTAAGGGTTCCTTTACGGATAATATTCTATCACCGGTGGGTGAACTTTTCAAGCACAGAAAAATGTTGAAAAATACAAAACGTTTATTTTTTTTGTGAAAAAATGAAGGTGAAACGTTAAAATGTAACATGAACTGTAACGAAAGGGGTGTATATTGAGGCCAGAAAAAAGAAATTGTCTGAAAAAACGAAAATTTCAAACAATTTGTTTCTATAAGAATTTCAGAAAAGAGGAAAAAGATATGGCAGCCTACGCAAAAAGATTTTTAGCAATGCTTATCGCCGTTTCTCTCTGCCTTGGAGCAGCGCCCAGCGCTTTTGCTGCAACCGTGACTGAAACCGATACCGCAACCGAAGGCGGAATCACTTCCACTGTTACCACAACGACCGAAACCATTATCGGCGAAGACGGCACTTCCGTTAACATCACCATCGAAACTCAGAAAGACGGCGTTAACCCCGAAGGCGAAGAAGTCGATTATGACGAAACCAGCAAAGACAACACCGAATATACCTATACCGAGGACGGAACCGTTGTTAAAAACGAATGGTCCGTTGACGGTAAAGAAAAGGTAACTTCCAACAAGGCTCCCGATGTTACCGCTGATGTTCCTCTTACCGATGAGGATGACCCCGAAACCGAGGAAACCGAAAACAAAAACACCGTTACCGACGGCGGCGAAACCGGTTCTTATGAAGATGAAGACCACATTCCCGAAGATGAGAAAACCGGAAACAATTCCGACACCACCAGAACCACTGTTGAACAGCAGGGTAAAGTAACCATCGAAACCACCGACGTTGTTATTACCGAAAGCCAGACCAGCGACACCGAGCTTGACCACGTATCCAGCGAAACCAAAGTTATCCAGGGCGGCGAAAACGACAACAGCCTTCTTTATTGGGACTTCAGAAACGGTTATAAAGCTCTTTCCGGCCTTCTTGAAGCTATTGAAAACGACAGAATAGCAATGGAAAACGGTGACGAAAACGCCAACACCGCAGGAATCACTCCTTCCGAAGGTTATGCTTACGTTTATATCGGAAGCGACATCACCAGCCAGTATCTTCCCACTTATCTTTACACCACTCCGTCTCCGGATTTCCCCGAGGAAGAACCTTACATGATAAACGGTGTTCCTTACTATATGCGTAAAGACCATCCGAAGAACCCCACTTCCACCACTTTCGATCACATTTTCCAGCGCAACGAAGAAACCGGCGAAATGGAAAGAATTGAAGTTGACGAAAACAGCCAGGCAACCACCACTTTCAGCGTTCCCCAGCAGTTCCTTCTTTACGATCCTGTTAAAAAAGAAGTAATCACCACTTATTGCGCCGACGTTGAAACCCTTAACGAAAGCCTTTTCTCCTATAACATGGAAAACCTTGAAGACGCAACCTATTATTCCGACGCAGAAGCGGCAATGATCCGTGCGGTTGCTCTCAACGGTTATTGGAGAACTTCCGCAGGAATCGGAAGCCTTGACAACCTTAAAGAGGCTCTTGCAAAAGAAGGCTTCACCGAAGCAGAACTTGCAATGCTCAACGACGGTATGGCTATTGCCGCAACTCAGATGGCAATCTGGGAATTCTCCAACAAATCCAGCAACCTTAAATTCTTCAACTCCCAGTACACCAAGGAACCCGGCGAAGACGGAAGCCTTTATACTTACTGGGCAGGAAGCCTTCTTGACGGAAGCGCTCCTTCCGAAGCAAGAGAAGCCGAAATGGAAACTCTCTTTAAGGTTTACAACTGGCTTATCAGCCTTGACCCCGTTATGGCAAACAACGACCCCAACAACCCCAACAAAACCCTTGAGGATACTCTTGTTAACGCAAAGAACTTTATCGAAAACATGAGCATCACCGTTATCGATAAAGCTGAGGACCACGAAAACAATAAAGACGAAGACGACACCAACGACGCTTACGTCACCGACATCACCTTCGCTCTTGTTGTAAAACCCACCGAAGCCAAAGAAGGCGAAGAAGCTCCCGAAGATGACCTTGTTGTTCAGATCATCGGCAAAAACGGCGGCAAAGAAGAAGTTATTGCAACCGGCCGAATCGTCGGCGAACCCCAGGAAGGCGAAATCGTTCTTGTTCCCGATGAAAACGGAAACTACACCTTCTCCGGAATCACCCTTGTTGAAGGCGCACATAACGTAAACATCTCCCTTTCCGGTGTACAGCACCTTAAAGAAGGCGTTTACATCTACACTTCCGAAGTCGTTGATGACGTAACTTCCCAGACCCTTGTAGCTCTTGCTTCCGGCG
>JAFOYK010000085.1 GCA_017424665.1 Oscillospiraceae bacterium | reverse complement strand
GACACCTTCCCCTCAAGGGGAAGGCATTTTATCCATTATACCACCCCTTCTTTATTTTTCAATCGAAAAGGGGGTTGAAAATTGCTTTTAATTATGTTATTATCTCTTTTGTTGTTAATATATATAACGCACTGACCGGGAGAGTAGGTTTTATTTTTCCGAAAAGAGAGGAAAAACCATTGGGCTGAAAGTTTTTCCGCGGATTTAAAATTTTTCCGAAGTTCACCCGCGAGCGGTTTTGCTGAAAGATTTTTCGATTAGGCAAAAACGGGTTGCTCCGTTAAAGGCAATATTAAGTGCCCGTTGGTTTTTCCGGCGGGAATGCGGGTGGTACCGCGGAGAACCTTTTTCGTTTATGAGTCTTCGTCCCAAATTTGCGGCTTGGGGCGGAGCTTTTTTTATATCCGTTTTTGCCGCAAAACCAGCAAAACGTCATAAACAAATATCATATAAATGGAGTTGAAAAAATTTGAAAGAGCAGCTTGAACAGATCCGCCTTGAGGCAAAAAAAGCTCTTGAGCTTTGCGAAGATCCCAAAGCACTTGAAGAACTTCGTATTCGCTATCTTGGCAAAAAAGGCGAGCTCACCGCCATTCTCAAACAGATGGGAAGCCTTTCCGCAGAAGAAAGACCCGTTATCGGCCAGCTTGCAAACCAGGTTCGCGCCGAAATTGAAAACGACCTTACCGAGGCCGCAGAACACATTCACCAGCATCTTCTTGAAAAGAAGCTTGCTTCCGAAACCATTGACGTAACTCTTCCCGGAACCCCCGCACCCACCGGTAAGGAACACCCCCTCAACATCGTTCTCAACGAAGTTGAAGACATCTTCCTCGGAATGGGCTTTTCCATCGCAGAAGGTCCCGAAGTTGAAACCGATTATTACAACTTCGAAGCTCTTAACCTTCCGAAAGACCACCCCGCAAGAGATACTCAGGATACTTTCTATATCACCGAAAACGTTCTTCTCAGAACCCAGACCTCCCCTGTTCAGGTCCGTGTTATGGAAAAACAGCAGCCCCCGATCCGCATCATCGCACCCGGCCGCGTTTACCGTTCCGACGCTGTTGACGCAACCCATTCCCCTCTTTTCCATCAGATCGAAGGCCTTGTTGTTGACAAAGGCGTAACCATGGCCGACCTTAAAGGAACCCTTGAAATCTTCATCAAACGTCTTTACGGCGAAGATTCCGTTGTTCGTTTCCGTCCGCACCACTTCCCCTTCACCGAACCTTCCGCTGAAATGGATATCCAGTGCTTCAACTGCCACGGCGAAGGCTGCCCGATGTGCAAAAACGAAGGCTGGATCGAAATTCTCGGCTGCGGAATGGTTCATCCGAAAGTTCTTTCCAACTGCAACATCGACCCGGAAGAATACAGCGGTTTTGCATTCGGAATCGGTCTTGAGCGTATCGTTATGAGAAGATTTGCAATCAACGACCTTCGTCTTCTTTATGAAAACGACCTTCGTTTCCTTGACCAGTTTTAATTAAAGGAGAAGCTTTGAAATGACCAGCAGAAAAGAAATTTCCGACCTTACTCTTCGTTTCCAGGCAAGAACTCTTAATATTTACCGCAAACTTTTCTTCGATCTTCAGGAACGCGAATATTCCGTTGAACTTCGTGACAGAGCCGCAAAACTTGCAAAAGCAGTTAAAGAAGAAGATTACACCGAAGCAAAAAGCCAGGCTGACAACATCACCTATCTTTTCAAACTTTGCTTCCAGGCAAACCTTATTCTTCCCACCGTTTATCAGGGACTTGCCATTGACGGCATGACTCTTTCCGCAACCATTGACGAAGCAATAAACGGCGAGATCGGTCCCGACCCGGAACCGGAAATCATTCCTGTTGAAAAAATTCCCGAAGCCGTAAGAAAATATATTCCCGGCGGCGAAAAATAAATTGCCAAAAGGCTTCTCCTTGAGGAGAAGCTGTCCCCGAAGGTGACTGATGAGGTGTAGCCGCATTTCGTAGAAGCGGCGTCAATTAAAACAAACACCTCATCCGCCGCAGCCATACGGCCATGCGGCACCTTCCCCTCAAGGGGAAGGCATATTCAGAAAGAAGGTTAAACAATGGATTTATCTCTCAGATGGCTTGCGGACTATGTTGAAACCGGCGTCACCCCCAAACAGTTCTGTGACGCAATGACCATGTCCGGCTCCAAAGTCGAATGTTATAACGAAGAAGCCGACTATATCTCCAACGTTGTTGTCGGTAAAATTCTTAAAATTGAAAAACACCCCGATGCAGACAAACTTCAGATCTGCCAGATCGATATCGGCCGCGAAGAACCCATCCAGATCGTAACCGCAGCACAGAACGTTTACGAAGGAATGATGGTTCCCGCAGCTCTCGACAACTCCACCCTTGCAGGCGGAATCAAAATCAAAAAAGGCAAACTCCGCGGCGTTCCTTCCAACGGAATGATGTGCTCCGTTGCAGAACTTGGCGTGACCGTTCACGATTTCCCCTATGCCATCGAAGACGGCATTATGGACATCAAAGAAGACTGCAAACCCGGCGACGATATCAGAACCGCTCTCGGAATCAACGACGTTTGCGTTGAATTCGAAATCACTTCCAACCGCCCCGATTGCCTTTCTGTTCTCGGTCTTGCAAGAGAAGCAGCAGCAACTTTCGGCAAAGAACTCCATATGCCCGAAGTTAAAATTGAAAACGAAACCGGCGATATCAACGAACTTCTTTCCGTTGAAGTTAAAAACCCCACCCTTTGCCGCCGTTACGTTGCAAGAATGATCAAAAACATCAAAGTCGGTCCTTCCCCGAGATGGATGAGAGAAAGACTCCGCGCAAGCGGCGTTCGCCCCATCAACAACCTTGTTGATATCACAAACTTTGTAATGCTCGAATATGGCCAGCCCATGCATGCTTTCGACTATAAATATCTTGCAGGCAACAAAATCGTCGTCAGAAACGCAGAAGAAGGCGAAAGCATCACCACTCTTGACGGTGTTGAAAGAAAACTTTCTCCCGAAATGCTCTGCATCTGCGACGCTGAAAAACCCTCCTGCGTAGCAGGCGTTATGGGCGGCGAATACAGCGGAATCCAGGATGACACCAACATGGTCGTTTTCGAATCTGCTTCCTTCCTCGGTTCTTCCGTAAGAACCACCGCTAAAAAACTCGGCATGAGAACCGAATCTTCCGGCCGTTTCGAGAAAAACCTCGATTCCAGAATGTGCATGGAAGCTGTTAACCGCGCTTGCCAGCTTGTTGAAATGCTTGGCGCAGGCGAAGTTATCGGCGGATACATTGATATTGATAACGAAGGTGATGAACCCTATACCGTTGATTTCTGCCCCGAATGGACCAACAAATTCCTCGGAATCGATCTTCCCGCAGAAAAAATGGTCGAGATTCTTGAAAAAATCGGCTATAAAGTTGAAAACGGCGTAATCACCGTTCCTTCTTTCCGCGCAGGCGACACCCGCCACAAAGCAGACATTGCCGAAGAGATCGCAAGATTCTATGGCTATGACGTAATCCCCAACACCGCTGTTCAGGGCGCTTCCCAGGGTGCTCTCACTCTTCGCCAGCAGTTTGAGAAAAAGCTTTCCCGCCTTCTTATGGCAAACGGTTGCTATGAAGCCCAGACCTATTCCTTCATCAGCCCCAAATATTACGATAAAATCAACCTTCCGGAAGATTCCGACCTTCGCAGAAGCGTTGTAATCACCAACCCCCTTGGCGAAGATACTTCCGTTATGAGAACCACCTGCGTTCCTTCCATGCTTGAAGTTATTGCAAGAAACTATAACAACCGCAACATCGCAGGCCGCTTCTTCGAACTTGGCACCATCTATCTTCCCAAAGAATCCGCAGACATTCTTCCGGAAGAAAGAGGCGTTGCAGTAATCGGTTCTTACGGCGAAAAAGAAGATTTCTTCGCAATGAAAGGAATTATCCTCGAAGCTCTTGATAAACTCGGCGTTTACGGCGTAGAATTCACCGCTAACAAAGAGAACCCCACCTTCCATCGCGGAAGATGCGCAGATATCTCCATCGGCGAAAAGAAAATCGGCGTGATCGGCGAAATTGCTCCCGCAGTTCTCGATAACTACGGAATCGGAACCCGCGCTTACGTTGCAACCCTTGATATTGCAGATATCTTCGACGCAAGAATCGTTGAAAAGAAATTCAAACCCACCCCCAAGTTCCCTGCTTCCACCCGCGACCTTGCAATCATCTGCGACGATGAACTTCCCGCAGCATCTCTTGAAAAAGCAATCCGCGCAGGCGCAGGCAAACTTCTTGAAAAGGTTGAACTCTTCGACGTTTACAAAGGTTCTTCCATTGCCGAAGGCAAAAAGAGCGTTGCTTACACCATGACCCTTCGTGCCGCAGACCGCACCCTTACTGTTGAGGAATGCGACAAAGCAGTTAACAAAGTTCTTAAAGAACTTGCAAACATCGGCGCTGAACTCAGAAGCTGATAAACCAAAAGGCGGAGCTTTGCTCCGCCTTTTTTGTATATCTTAAAAACGGCGGTAGCAAACCCCCGCCCTACATTATTTCAGGAGGTAATTTTATGGAAGCTATGGAAAACCTTCTTACCAGAAGAAGCTGCAGAAATTATAAATCCGAACAGGTTCCGGACGAACTTCTTGACAAAGTTCTTGAAGCAGGAACTTTTGCCGCAAGCGGAATGAACCGCCAAAGTACCTTCCTTGTTGCTGTCCGCGATAAGGAAACCCGCGACCTTCTTTCCAAAATCAACGCCGAAGTTATGAGCCGCGACGGTGACCCTTTTTATGGCGCACCCTGCGTAATCGTTGTTCTTGCCGCACCGGACCCCACCTATCTTGAGGACGGAAGCCTTGTTATGGGAAACCTTATGAACGCTGCCCATGCTCTCGGCCTTGGTTCCTGCTGGATTCACAGAGCGAAACAGACTTTTGAACTTCCGGTCGGAAAAGAGCTTCTTGCAAAATGGGGTCTTCCGGAAAACCTTATCGGAATCGGAAACTGCATTCTTGGCTATGAAGCGGAAGCACCCGCAGAAAAACCCAGAAAAGAAGGAAGAATCATTAAAATCGACTGATCCATATAAAAGAAAAAGCCCTGCTTTAAGCAGGGCTTTTTTTATTCTGTTTACTTAAAAAATCCGCGAAGAACCTGTTTTATCGGATTTTCGGAAAGTTCCTTATAATCTTTTCCGCCGAGAATAAGTTTTTCAACTTTAAGGTTGCAAAGCTCTTCGGCCTTCATTTCATAAGGATTTTCGGAGAGAATTACCATATCTGCAATTTTTCCGGCTTCAAGGCTTCCGCGTTCTTTTTCATCAAAAGTCTGGTGATATCCGTTATAAGTGCACATTCTCAAGGCTTCCTGAACCGGAAGGGATTCCTCGCCGTTATTGCAGATTTTATATATCCAGTTGATCGGGTCCGGATCGGTGCAGGGGCCGTCGGAACCGACACTCATAACTATTCCGTGTTCAAAATAGGTTTTGAACGGGTTGAGTTTTTTCGCTCTTTCGCCAAGGATCCTTTCAAGATAATCGTTCGGCTCCTGGGGCCAATCGATAAAGGCGCTTTGGATAGCAAGACCGATTTTATATTCTCCGCAGATGCGGATACCTTCTTCTGTGGGAAGGCAGGCGTGTATTATGGTATGGCGGTGGTCTTCCCTTGGAAAATCATCCAGAGCGGCTTTAAGGGCTTTTGTTGCCTGCTCAAAAGCCGCATCACCAATGGCGTGCATTTCAATTTGCAAACCGGCGCGGTTTGCTTTTTTGCAAAAATCCGTTACCTTTTCATCGGAATAGTAAATTACGCCTTTGTTTTCGCTTCCTTCATAAGGCAAAAGCATTGCGGCATCTTCGGAACCGAAGCATCCGTCAAGAGCCGTTGCAAAGCATCCTCCGATCCTTGGAAGTTTCATTCTTTTAACTTTATCCACATCCATTGTCTGGAAGAAAACGCGAAGGTTAAGGCCGTTATCAAGGCCTTTTCCGAACCAGTTTTCCATGGAAACGTCCATATCGAGCGGAAAACCGACCCCGCTTACGGTATGTATCATTCCGATTCCGCGGGAAGCCATATGGTCGGCAGCCTTCTGCATATTCTTCAGAAGTTTCGGGATGGAAACGGAATTGGTGACGTAATCGGAAACCGCAAAAAATGCTTCCTGGTTCATCTCGCCGCTTTCCGGATGGAATCCGCGGAGGTTTTCCGCCTTTTTGCGGACAAGATTAAGAAGTTTTGTGTTGATAACGCAGGTGTGGCCGTCGTATTTTACCATAAAAAGCGGTTTTTCCGGACAGACTTCGTCAAGCTGTTCGCGGGTGACAAAATGCTTTTCAATGACAGAATGTGGCGAAGCGCCGAAAGCGATTATAAGTTTGTCGTCGCATTTTTTAACAAATTCACGGATGCTCTCAAGAATCTCGGTATTGCTTTTTGCATCCGCAACGTTGAGACCAGCAAGGAAAGTTGCGTAGCTTGCAAAATGGATGTGGCTGTCGGTGAAAGAAGGGATAAGCGCCTTTTCACCAAGTTCGATCCTTTCGGAATTTTTATATTCTTCCGGAAGTTCATCGCCGGTATAAACAATTTTTCCGCAATCCTCAACGAGATAGCGGCAGACTTTGTTTTCTGCATCGCAGATCAGAACTGAACCTTCATAAATTTTCATCACTGCACCCCTTTTCAATTCTTTGAATGTATTTTAAAAAGCATTCTTTTTTTGTACTTTATATTTGCAAATTCGTTTATCCTCTTCATATATACCGCGTCGTAAAATCCGCCGATGGCGCCGACTATCGGAATT
>JAFOYK010000079.1 GCA_017424665.1 Oscillospiraceae bacterium | reverse complement strand
GTTCCCTTTCACCAAGGCGGTCGACCGCATCGTTAAGCACTGCCCTTTCAGCATCCTGCTCAATTCCTTTGTTTACAACGTCGTTTTCTGTTCCCAAAACATCCGAAAGGAGAAGTTCATTTCCGTCCCAATCCACATTTAACGGTTCATCTATGGAAATTTCGTTCTTTTGGGGCTGAGTTTTGCGGATAAACATCAAAATTTCGTTTTCTATGCATCTCGAAGCATATGTGGCAAGTTTAATGCCTTTACACGGAGAAAACGTATTTACAGCCTTGATAAGTCCTATTGTGCCTATGGAAACAAGGTCCTCAATTCCGATTCCGGTGGATTCAAACTTCTTCGCTATGTAAACCACAAGCCTTAGATTATGTTCTATGAGCATGTTTTTCGCCTTTGGATCATTGTTTTCCAAAAGCAAAAAAGCTTTTTCCTCTTCTTCTTTTGAAAGAGGAGGTGGAAGATTATCCGGACCGTTTACATAAAAAACACTGCTTGCAAAGTATTTTTCCAGAATATTCACAAAAATATTTTTTATCCGTTTAAATATATTCATTTTTCGGCTACCTCCGAGGATATTTTTTCTTTCAAAATAAGATTTTTTCCTATTATAAGCATGTTTTCCGGAACGTTTTCCGAAAGTGCTATCACAACGTTTTCCGCTTCAAATTCTCCTTCCGAATTCATCAAAACAAGTTTTTCCGGTCGGAACGCCGGAACGAGCACGGTTCCGGCAACGGTTTTGCACGGAATCAGATAAAATTTATTCTCCGTGCTCATTTCCTTTTTTTCCATAGCGCAAAGCATATTTTCCGGAAGGATATTTCTTACCGAAAAAGGCGAAACTATCGCTGCCGGGGTTCCGCTTATGGGTTCTGAAAGATTATTTCCCGTATCAGTGAAACCTTTGAGCACAGCATATTTTCCTCCATAGAAAACTTTTGCAAAAAAGGTTCCTTCGGGTTCCCCTCTCCTGAAAATCCGACGCAGAATTTCTGTTACTATGAAAGCCATAACTGCGGAAATCACTGTTTCCGTTGCCGAAAATTCAAAATAAACAATTCCGCCTTTAATAAAAATAGTTTCTGTTTGCGTAACCGAATTTATGAGCATCATAAAACCGGAAAACAAAAACCCGCATATGTAGAAAACCGCAAGGAGCCGTAAAATTTCTCCGGTTTTTCTTTTTCCGAAAACCGTGAGCACCATTACTGCCGAAACAGCAAGTTTTGTTGCGGCAAAAATAGTTTTTGAAACATCCGCAAAGATTATAAGTGAATAAACCGCGCCTATCATTGCCGCAAAAAATCCCTTCATCCTTTCAAAACGTGCGCCCGCAAGTCTTGCCGTTCCGAAAAGAAGAAGGTAATCCACCACTAGATTTATTACGATGAGTATGTCAACATAAACTATGCTCAAAACATTTTCCCCTTTCGAAAAAATTATATGATTTTTCAAATGATTTTTCGGTCGAAACATATACCTTACAGAATTTATGTGGTACAATATAATCATATTTTTTCCGGAGGTACTTTTATGGTGATTATCAGGGAATTTTTTAAAACCGACGCAGAACAGGCCGCGGAAATCTGGAACAGGGTCATCGAAGACGGAGTTGCCTTCCCCCAGCTTGAAAAACTTTCCGCAAAAGAAGCTGAAAAATTCTTTTCCGAGCAGGAATTCACCGGAATAGCTTTTGATGCCGAGACAAACGAGGCCGTGGGACTTTATATTCTTCATCCTAACAATGTCGGAAGATGCGGACATATTGCCAACGCAAGCTATGCAGTAAAAGCAAATCAGCGCGGAAAACATATCGGCGAAGCCATTGTTGCTCATTCTCTTGAAAAAGCGAAGGAACTCGGTTTCAGACTTATGCAATTCAACGCGGTTGTTGCCGCAAACTATCCGGCTATCCATATTTATGAAAAACTCGGTTTTGTGCGCATCGGCACCATTCCCGAAGGTTTTCGTATGAAGGACGGTCATTACGAAGATATCATACTTTTTTATCATGTTCTTTGAATGAAAGCGGTCTTTTTACTGAGTTTTCTCATAAAATATCTCAGGGGTGTTTTTATGAAAAAACAACAGCAACAATGTTTTTCAGATGAAATTTGCGGAAAGGAAACCGAAGATTACATAAAAGAATTCAGTCCCAAAAGACTGTCTTTGATCCTTTTTGAGGAAGATTCAGAAAAAATTTTCGACGCAGACGAAGAAAAACCGTTTTCTGAACCGTGATGAAACTGTGATTTTAATTCCATTATTTTGCACAAAAGCCCGGCTTTTTTAAGTTCGGGCTTTGTTTTTTAAGCCGAATCTGCATATTTTTGAAAAAATTACGTTTTGCACAAAGGATTTGTGACAATTTTATGCAAACATACATGTTAACTGGTAAACAGTGATAAAAACAAATGTATTTTTTTATGAATTTTTTACTAAAATGTATTGAATTTTTTTCACTTATACATTAAAATATGTAATGGACATTTTTAAATATATGTTCTAATTGAAAGAGGGGTACTAATGTCAAACAGATTATTTCAGGGTATAATACACCAGATGCACGACAGTATCGGTCGAACTGTCGGTGTTGTCGACGACTGCGCCAGCGTTGTTGCTTGCAGCGACCTTGCGCGCACCGGCGAAAGAAATGATTTTCTTTCCACTGATTTTGGTTCCACCGAGGAATGCCACGTTCGTGACGGATTTACATATAAAACTTTCGGCTCCGACGAAAAACCCGAATTTGCGGTTTTCGTAGCCGGAACCGACGAACTTGCAGCACAGTTCTGCTCTCTTATGGCAGTTTCTCTTGCAGGAATCAAGCAATATTATGATGAAAAATATGACCGCGCAAACTTTATTAAAAACGTAATTCTCGATAACATCCTTCCCGGCGACATTTATATCAAAGCAAGAGAACTTCGCTTCCCTACCGATGTTTCCAGAGTTGTTCTTTTCATCCGCGTTCTTACCGCAAATGAAATTTCCGTTTTTGATATTGTTCAAAACCTTTTCCCGGACAAATCCAAAGATTTTGTCTTCAGCGTAAGTGAATCCGATATCGTTCTTGTTAAAGAGATCCGACCCGGCATTGAAACCGCAGATCTTGAAAAACTTGCACGTTCCATCGTTGACACTCTCGGAAGCGAATTCCTCACCAGAGTTAACGTAGGTATCGGTACCGCCGCAACCGGAATCAAAGATCTTGCAAAGAGCTTTAAAGAAGCACAGGTTGCTCTTGAAGTCGGAAAAGTTTTCGATACCGATAAATCCATTATCAGCTATAACAATCTTGGAATCGCAAGACTTATTTACCAGCTTCCCACCACCCTTTGCGAAATGTTCCTCAGAGAAGTTTTCAAAAAAGGTTCCATCGAAAGCCTTGACCAGGAAACCCTTTTCACCATTCAGAAATTCTTTGAAAACAATCTTAACGTTTCCGAAACCAGCCGTAAGCTTTTTGTTCACAGAAACACCCTTGTTTACCGTCTTGAAAAAATCAAAAAGCTCACCGGTCTTGACCTTCGCGAATTTGACCATGCTATCATTTTCAAAGTCGCTCTTATGGTCAAAAAATATCTTTCCGCAAATCCCGTAAAATACTAAACCGAAAACCGTTTTATTGTGAGGTATAACATTGATAGAATTTCAGAATGTTACCAAAAAATATCCGAACGGCACCGTTGCCCTTAACGACGTAAGCCTTCGCATCAACGACGGCGAATTTGTTTTTATTGTTGGTTCTTCCGGCGCGGGAAAATCCACCCTTATTAAACTTATGCTTCGTGAGGAAACCGCAAATTCCGGTGTTGTTAAGGTAAACGGAAAAAATCTTGGAAAAATGGCAAGATATAAAATCCCGAAATTCCGCCGTTCCATCGGCATTGTTTTCCAGGATTTCCGCCTTATTCCCAATATGAGTGCTTATGACAACGTTGCTTTCGCTCTTCGCGTAACCAACGTTCCTTCCAAAGAAATCAAACGCAAGGTTCCTTATATGCTTAACCTTGTAGGCCTTTCTTCCAAAATGAAATGCAAACCGGAAGAACTTTCCGGCGGTGAACAGCAGCGTGTTGCTCTTGCACGTGCTCTTGTAAACTCTCCTTCCCTTATCATTGCGGACGAGCCCACCGGCAACATTGACCCGGAACTTTCTTACGAAATTGTGGATCTTCTCAATGAGATCAATAAACTTGGCGTTACCATTGTTATGGTAACCCATGAACATGATCTTGTTGAAAAGTTTAACCACCGCGTTATCACCATTGACAAAGGCGCTGTTATCCGTGACAGCGAAGAAACGGAGGCGAACTGATGCTGAACAGTTTCTTTTACCTTGTAAAACAAGGTTTTAAAAACCTTTGGAACAACCGCCTTATGTCCCTTGCTTCCGTCGGTGTTCTTGTTTCCTGCATGCTTCTCATCGGAGCCGCAGCTCTTCTTTCCGTAAACGTTTCCAGCATC
>JAFOYK010000189.1 GCA_017424665.1 Oscillospiraceae bacterium | reverse complement strand
TTTTGCAATGGAAACAACAAGACGGAGGTTTGCTTCGGAAAGACGTTTTCTTGCTTTTGCGGCAACGCCGGGTTCGCCGCTTGCCATCTGTTCCGCAAGCTGAACTTCCTCATCGGGAGTAAGAAGCGGAACACGGCCGATTTCTTTAAGATAAACTTTAACCGGGTCATCAATGTTAATGCCTTCGATAATGGTGCCGTCTTCGTCGATGGTGTCGTTTTCAACGTCGGAAAGGTCGAAATCAAGGTCTGCGGTTGCGGAAAAGTCTTCGATGATCTCGATGTTGTTGCTTTCGAGAATATCATAAAGCTTGTCTACCTGTTCGACTTCAAAGTCCATTTCTTCGATGAAATCGGTGATTTCTTTGGTGGTAAGTTTTCCTTTTGCTTTTCCGTTCTCAATAAGTTCGGAAAGAGTCATTTTCTTTTCTGCCATTTTAAAATTCCCCCTGAAAATATCTATGGTAATTGTTGTGGGTAACGTTTTAAGCCTCCCTTGCCTAAAGGGAGGTGTCAGCCGAAGGTGACTGATGAGGTGCGGCCGCAAAAGCGGCGTTCAGCAACGAAAACACCTCATCCGCCGCGACCGTACGGTTATGCGGCACTTCTCCTTAAGGAGAAGGCAATTATTTCTTTGCTTTCCTCATCTTTTCGATGTAGGCCGCAAGTTCCGCGCCGGAAAGTTCGCCGATTTCTTTATCGGTTTTCTTTTCCTTAAGGCGAAGAATGGTTTTTGCCGCTTCAAAAGCGTCTTCGGCGGAATATTGGTGCTCGCGGGCAAGGTGGGCAAGCTTTGCGATAATGCCTTGCTGCTCAAGAGTGAAATCTTCGCCGAAAAGGGTGAGCGAAACTTCAAACCCGGTGCTCAAAGTCGTTAAAAGCTTCCGGTAAAAGTTTCCGTAAAGCTCGCAGACAAAATCTTCCGGTGAAACTTTGGTGCTCAAGGTGCTCAAAGTTTCCGGGTGGCGCAAAACTGCGCCAAGAAGCCTTTCTTCCGCCGCCGCAGAAGCCGGATTTTTAAGCTTTTCCGGAACAGCGCCGCCGAAAGTGTTTTGCTGGGCCGTTCCGCTGATTGCTCTGGAACCTTCGGCTCTTGCCCGCCGCTTGATTTTGGTTTGCACCTGGGTAAGGATTCCTTCCTTGGTGGTGCCGTAATCTCTTGCAAGCTTTGCCGCCCAGACTTCTCTTTCAAGCGGGTTTTTCATTTCTGCAAGAAGCCCGACCGCGTCTTTAAGCGCGCCGATTTTTCCTTCCGGAGTTTCGGTATCGTATTTTTTGCCGATTTTTGAAAGTTCGTATTCAACCGAGCCTGCGCTCTGTTCAATAAGCTTTTTAAAACGCGTTCCGCCGAATTTTTTGATGTATTCGTCCGGGTCTTTCGCGTCCTGGATGGTAAGCACCTTTGTGCGGATCCCGACTTCGTCGAGAAGTCCGATGGCGCGTTTGGTGGCTTTCTGTCCCGCTTCGTCGGAGTCATATGCAAGAACCGCCTCGTCAACGTAGGAGGAAGCAAGCCTGCATTGGTCGGAAGTGAGCGAAGTTCCAAGGGAAGCAACAGCTTCGGTGAAGCCTGCCTGGTGCATTGCGATTACGTCCATATATCCTTCGCAAAGGATGAGCCTTTCGAGCTTTTGCTTCTTCGCAAAGTTAAGGGCGAAAAGGTTTTTTGTTTTCTTAAAAACCGGAGTATCCGGCGAGTTATAATATTTCGGGCCGTCGCCGCTCATTTTTCTTCCGCCGAATCCAATCACGTTTCCGCGAAGGTCAATTATCGGGAACATAACTCTGTCGCGGAAAACGTCGTAATATCTTCCGCTTTTTTCGCTTTTGCGGGAAAGCTGGGCCGCAACCATATCTTCATAGCGGAAACCTTTCGATGCTAAAAGGTCGGTGAGCCTTGTCCAGTCGTTCGGCGCATAGCCAAGGCCGAAATGTTTGATGGTTTTGGGTTCAAGCCCGCGCCCGAGAAGATAATCAAGGGCGGCCTTGCCGCTTGGCTTTGTTAGTTCGGAAAAATAAAATCTTGCGGCTTCACGGTTCATTTCAAGGATTTTCGTTTTAAGAAGAGCGGTTTTGTCCTCCGCCGCGTCTTCCGGAACGTTCATTCCGGCTCGCTGGGCAAGGAATTTAATCGCTTCGACATATTCAAGATTTTCAATTCTTCGGATAAAACCCACAACGTCGCCGCCGGCTCCGCAGCCGAAACAATAGAAAGACTGGCTTTCCGGATAAACGGTGAAGGAACCGGTCTTTTCCGAATGGAAGGGGCAAAGCCCGGTGGAAATTCTTCCGCGTTTTCGAAGCTGAACGTAGCTTGAAATAACGGATTCGATATCGCTGTTCATTTTAAGTTCTTCAATAAAACTCTGGGGAATCATGGGCCTGCCTCCTTTCGTGATAAATAAGCCTCCATTAAATGGGCTATTCGGTATATAATTCATCTTCATCCCATTTCATGGGGTTTTCAAAGATGTATTTTGAGATTTCGTCGTAAGCCGTCTGATTGCGGATTATTTCGTCGTAGAAAGATGTCTGAAAAATCTTTCTTCCCGGAATATTATCTTCCTTGTTGCAGATTCTGGTTGTTTGAGATTTATATGCGCAAACAATATCCATTACTGTAGGGCGGGGGCTTGCTCCCGCCGTTTTGCCATTTAATGCAAAAATAACATGAATATGGTTTGGCATGATAACGTATCTGTCGATTTTTAAAAACGGATATTTTGTTTCAAGAACAAAAAGCTGTTCTTCGGCAATCTTTCCGATTCTTTATAAAACAACGGAATTTGCGGCGGGAGCAAGCCCCCGCCCTACATTCGATAAAATTGGTTTTCTTTTTATCGGTGCAAATCGTTACAAAATAGTACCCGTTTTTACTGTAATCGTATCCTTGCAGACGATGCGATTTCCTTTTAGGAAGTTCTTCCATATCAGTCGTCGTCCAGCTTAAGAACCGCCATGAAAGCTTCTTTAGGAAGCTCGACGGAACCTATGCGGCGCATTTTCTTTTTACCTTCCTTCTGTTTTTCAAGAAGTTTTTTCTTACGGGAAATATCGCCGCCGTAACATTTCGCAAGAACGTCCTTGCGGAGCGCTTTGATGGTTTCGCGGGCGATGATCTTTCCGCCGATGGCTGCCTGAACGGGAACTTCGAAGAGCTGGCGGCTGATGTTGTCGCGAAGTCTTTCAACAATTTTTCTTGCTCTGGGGTAAGCGTTGTCCGCAAAAACGATCATGGAAAGTGCGTCGACCGGGTCGCCGTTAAGAAGAATATCGAGTTTTATAAGTTT
>JAFOYK010000129.1 GCA_017424665.1 Oscillospiraceae bacterium | reverse complement strand
TTCAATAACTTCTCCGGCAACAACCGTTCTTTTGACGTAGGGCATAATAAAAAAGCTCCTTTCTCTTTCTTTGGAAGCAGCTCCGCTGTGTCAAGGGGCGGGGAAGTTTGTCGGTGGCGGCGGAACCGGTGTTCCCCCCCCCATTTAAAACCCCCCCCATCCCGGCTTCAAAAAATATACAAATGCAATAACATTAATATCTCTTACCGGCGCTTAAACCGCATTGAAATGCGGAAAAATCGCTTTCGGTGTTGGTGCGTTTTTGGTTCAAATTTCTCCGAAAAATCCGTCTTTTTCGAAAGAATTTCAGCCAAAAATCCGGTGCCTAAAAAAAGAGCTGAGAAAAGGCGAAAACCCAAAAGAATGGGTAATCGCCTTTGTTCATTTCTTAAATCTGCAAATAAATTTGCTTGTCGAAAAATCCCCGTGTTCACAATCGCCGCAATGCTTTTCGCAAACAAAGCCGCCGTGTTTCAAACAATGGATCTTCGATCCCTTGATCTCTTTGCAGATCCTACATTCCGCTTCCTTCTCAAGCTGTGCAAAAATCCTTTTGCAATTGCTTTCAGAAAGCTTCGTCCAAATTGTTTTCTCAAATTCCGGGCAATTCGTGTTCCTGCAATCAAAACGGTGCTGAACGCTTCCGTCCGGAAGAATCGCGCTTTCAATATATTTCATCGGCTTCTGGCAATGCGGGCAAATGATCTTCGCGCCAATGGCCGCCCGCTCCTGGGTTCTGAGCTGCAAAAGGTCTTCTTCTCCAAGGATCTCTTCCGCCTTCTTCCAGCTTTCCGGCGAAACTCCGCGGTAAACCCTAAGGTTCTTCGCCTTCCCTTCGCAATCGCAAGAATAAATTCCAATAACAAGGTCGCAATATCTCACAGCAACGCAGGAATATTTGTTCCCGCATTTTCCGCAAGTCGGCGCAAAACTGTTAAAAAAGCTGAAGAGTTCGTCCGTCTTCTTTTTGAGAATTTCCAAAACGTTCCCTCCAATCCTTAACCTTTTCGGAAAGTTCGAAAATGCTGTGTCTTCTTCCGGGCTTGTCGTTTTTCTCAAGAGAAATTTCAAAAACCTCACGCGGGTTTTGTGAATAATCAAAATCCCAAAAATGAACAACAATTCCCGGAAAATCTCCGCCGGAAAACTCAAACTGAATTTCCTTTTCGCTGCCGCTGTTTTTCAGCTCTTCGTCAACTTCAAGAATTTCCGCAAAAAGAACCTTAACAGCTTCAACCTTTTCTTTTGAATATTTCATTTCCTTGCCGCCTTCCTTTCTTCAAGGTTTCCGGCAATAATTCCTGCCGAAAAGCTTATAAGAAACAAAACCGCGCACAGCGGAATATTTTCCGCCGCGATCCAAGCGGCAACCATGCTGAAAATGCAAACAGCTTTAAGAATTTCAAGAATCAAAAATAACCCTTCCCTCTTTTAAAATTCTTCCCGCGGTCGAACAAGCGGCCGCTTCGTTAAGAAAACCGGAAAGCGCCGAAACCGTGCCGTTCGGAAATATATGAATTTTGTCGGCCTCTTCCCAGCCGAAAAACTTTCCCATGAAGATATAAAATTTTCCGTCCTGCTCAAAAACGTCAGAACGGCCGCAAAGAAAATAATTTCTCTCTCCGGTCGGAATTTCGCTTTCCTTCAAGGCTCCGTCGCTCCCTTCTTTAAATAATGAAAAAAAGGCTTAAGCCTTAACCGCCTTAAGCGGCGCCCATGTTCTGAAAGAACCTCTGCCGGGAATGTCCCATTCAAGAAGAACGCCTTTGTCGCTCTTCTTAATGATCTTCGGTTCATACAGCATTGCGAATTCCTTCTGCATGCCGTCGAAAGCTTTGCGAATAAACCAATATTCAACGCTCATTTTCTTTTGCTCCTTTTGTTGTTTGTTTTCCGGATCTTGCCGGGCGGCGGAAATCGTCTGCAAGCTTTCCGCTCGTCCGGGTTTAACTGAATCAAGAGATGCCTGGGGGTCAAAAGTTATCACCGCTCATGACTTCAAACCGCCCGGCAAAACCCGGAAGGTTTTGCCATTTTAAAAAGAGAAGAGGATATCATCAAGCACAGCAAAGAGCGGCGGTAAACGTAAACAACAGAAAATTTTTCAGAGGATTTTAAGGGAAAATCTACTTTTGGAGATGAATAACAATGAACGAGTTTTTTGGGTGGTGTGCAAGGAAATTCAAACCCGCCGCTCTTTGCTGTGCTCAATTTCGTTTTGGTGTCTTTTAGGACACTTTTTCTTTAAAAAAAACAGGAACCGGAGATTTAAGTTCCAGAATGTTTATAAGCTTTTCAATCTCGCTCCAAGTAAACTCGGATTCGCCTTTTCTTTTTCTAAAGAAGGCGCTGCGCGACATTCCAAGCTTTTCACAAATTTCGTTAATGCTAAGCCCGGATCTGTCAATGGCTTCGTCAAAAAGCTCTCTATCCAACCGGATCCCTCCTTTTCGTTTTGTTGTGTCTTTTAGGACACTTTTATATTACCACAAATTTTTCCTTTGTCAATACTTTTTCGTGTCTTTTTTGAAACTTTTTTTCTGCAAAGTGTTGCAAATAAGAAACAAGCGTAGTATTATTATGTTAAGCAATATAAAAGGTGGTTTATATGAATAATTTGGGTTCAAAAATTTACGAATTGCGCAAGCAAAATAACATGACGCTTGAAGAAGTCGGCGAAATCGTCGGTGTTGGAAAAAGCACCGTCCGAAAATGGGAAACCGGCGAAATTGCAAACATGCGCCGCGATAAAATTGCAAAGCTTGCCGAAGCTCTCCATACAACTCCCGCCTATCTTATGGGCTGGAACGAAGGCGAAGAAAAAAGCGTCCCCGTTTCCGAAGACGCTCTTTCCAATGATGAAAAATTATTAATAGATTTATTCAGGCAGATTCCTTCTGAATCCCGTCCTCTTGTTCTTTCAATGATAAAGGCCGCTCTAAAAAATCTTTGATTATCTGAACCGCAGCCAACATTGCCGCCGTTGGGTCTTTCGCTTCGCGAACAGCTTCAATAAGCTCTTGTTCTTCTTTTGTAAGCAAGAAAAACACCTCCAACCTTCCCGCGGCCTTAATTACGTTCGGTTGATACTTTTAAAATCATTATAAATTGCAATTTCTTTCTTAATGCAGATTTTAATAGGTATCATACCAGATCATCTTCTTTCTTTATTTTTGTAATAAAAAAAGACCTCTGCAAACAGCAACGAAATAATAACGAAGCCGCCTCGAAGTCTTGTAACCGAATTTCGGTTCACGGATCCGGGAAGAATTTCCTAAGTCGAATCCGTAATAGAACTACTCCCTTTTCGGTGGGAATTTTTCAATTTGTGGCTTCATTATATTCTTTTTTTCCGCTTTGTCAATATGTTTTTAAAAATAATTTTTTCTGCCTTTGTCGAACATACGTTCTTTCGTTCTGAACAGATAATAACACAAGTCGTGTTATTAATCAAGGCCAAAAATGCACCAATAAAAAATATTTTCGGCAATAGAAAAAGAGCAACGTCCAGGCGAGTATCAGCCGCCGGAACATTGCTCCAAGTTACGCTGTAATCAATACACGATGATCACAACAGGTTCAGCGAAATTATTATAGCATAAAACAAAATCTTTGGCAACAGTTATCCCGCAACATATTCTTCATAACAAACATCATAACCCGCTCGGAAACCGTCGTCATAACCGTCGTCATAAGTTTCGTGCGCTTCTGAAAGCTCATTAAGAACGTCCTCAACGCCGTCTTCAAAGCCTTCGGAATAACCTTCCATGCGGCCGTCTTCAAAACCGGTTCTTTTCCCTTTTTCATAACCTTCGTCAAAACCTTCGTCAAAGCCCTCTTCGCTTCCGTAAGAATAACCTTCGTCAAAAGCTTCTTCGGCTTTGCGCTCCAATTCCGCAATTTTAATGTCATAATATTTCGCGGTAAGAACCGCACCAAGCAAAAAGAAAACAACCGCAATAAAAATCAAAAACTTTTTCATTTAATTCATTTCCCCAAACTCTTAAAACTATCTATAATATACCACCTTAAAAAGGAGAATTCAATGGACGTTTTAATGTATCTTCGAAAATCCCGCGCCGAAGAGCTGCACGACACAACCGAAGAAACCCTTCGCCGTCACAAAGAGCAGCTCTATGCCGTCGCAAAGCGAATGGGTCTTCATATAATTCTGACTTTCGAAGAAGTCCGCTCCGGTGAAAGCCTTTATTCCCGCCCGCAATGCCTGGCAATGCTCGAAGCCGTCAGCACCGGAAACTATGAAGCCGTTCTTGTAATGGATATTGATAGGCTCGGCCGCGGATCCATGGCCGAACAAGGAATAATTTTCGACACCTTCCGCCGCTATGGCGTGAAGATAATAACTCCGGATTCCATAATAGATCCCACCAATGACGACGATGCCGAAAAGAGGCTATGTCATTCCTGAGGATGTGCGTGCGGT
>JAFOYK010000024.1 GCA_017424665.1 Oscillospiraceae bacterium | reverse complement strand
GAACGCCGCAAACATTCTTAAACCGGCCCTTTCCCGCGGCGAACTCCAGGTAATCGGCGCCACCACTTTTAACGAATACCGTAAGCACATCGAGAAGGATGCCGCTCTCGAGCGCCGTTTCCAGCCCGTTACCGTCGAAGAACCTTCCATTGCGGACAGCATCGAAATTCTTAAAGGCGTTGCGCCCAACTATGAAAAATTCCACCACGTAAAAATCAGCGACGAACTTATCGAAAGCTGCGTTCGTCTTTCCGAAAGATATATCACCGACCGCTTCCTTCCGGATAAGGCCATCGACCTTCTTGACGAAGCATGTTCCTGCAGTGCCCTTGCAAACAAAGAGCTTGCGGAATATGAAATAAGCGGACAGAAACTCCGTGCCGTTCAGGAAAAAATCGAAGCCCTTCAGCAGGAAGAAGTTATCGATTACGAAGCTCTCGCAACCGCTAAAGCGGAAGCGCTCCAGCTGGAAATCCAGCATAACCGCCTTGAACCCATCGCCCTTGCAGCGGAAGTTGCGCCCAAAGACCTTGCAACCGTAATCGAACTTTGGACCGGAATTCCCGCAAGCAAAGTTCAGGAAAGCGACCTTAGAAAACTCGGCGAACTTGAAGCAACCCTTAAACAGCACGTTATCGGCCAGGACGAAGCCTGCAAGCTTGTTGCATCCGCCGTAAAACGTTCAAGAGTCCAGATTTCCGCAAGACGCCGCCCCGCTTCCTTTATCTTTGTTGGCCCCACCGGTGTCGGCAAAACCGAACTTGTTAAAGTTCTTGCGAACGAAATGTTCCAGACCGAAGATCCGCTCATCCGCCTTGATATGTCCGAATTCATGGAAAAACACGCGGTTTCCAGAATCGTCGGTTCTCCTCCCGGCTATGTAGGTTATGACGAAGCCGGCCAGCTTACCGAAAAAGTCCGCAGAAAACCTTATTCCGTAATCCTTTTCGATGAAATTGAAAAGGCGCATCCGGACGTTATGAACATCCTTCTCCAGATTCTTGATGAAGGAAAAATTGCCGATGACCACGGAAGAACCGTTTCCTTCGCCAACACCGTTATCGTAATGACTTCCAACGCCGGAAGCGAAAACAAGGAAAAAGCCCTCGGTTTCGGCCGCGATTCCTATTCCCTTGAAAAGGATAAGGTTTATAAGGCACTTGCCCAGTTCCTCCGTCCGGAATTTATCGGAAGGGTCGACGAGATCGTTGTTTTCCATGAGCTTACCGTTGAGGATTACGAGCGAATTGCCGCTCTTCGCCTTGATGAACTCCGTGTTCCGCTTAAGGAAAAGAGAATCGATCTTTCCTATGACGAAGCGGCTCTTAAAGCCATCGCGAAAAAATCCCACGGAAACAAAGGCGGCGCCCGCGACCTTGTAAGAGTTATCCGCAAGGATATCGAGGATAAAGTCTGCGAGCTTATCGTTGACAACGCCGACAGAAAACTTGAAGGAATTTTTGTTTCCGCAGAAAACGGCGAAATCACCGTAAAAGAATCTTTCAAAACCCCCGAACTTGAAGCATAAAGAAAAAGCACCCGCAAGGGTGCTTTTTTTGTTGCATAAGAAAATGAATGATACTATAATATAGCCATAAACATGAAGGAGGATTTTTTTATGCTTACTATTCATACCGATACAAAAATCCACAGAATGTCCGAAAACAATCCGCCTGTTGCAAAGGCAAAAAGCGGCGATACCGTTTGTTTTGAAACTCTCGATTGTTTTGGAGGTCAGCTTAAAAGCGAAAACGACCTTCTTGGCGGCCTTGACTGGAACAACGTAAATCCCGCAAGCGGCCCCCTTTTTGTTGAAGGCGCAATGCCCGGAGACGTCCTCAAAGTCGAAATAATCAAAATCGAACTGGATGACCACGGCGTTATGGTGGATGCCCCCGGAGAAGGAGTTACCGGTGCGGCAGTTTCTTCTGAAAGCACAAAGATCCTTCCCGTTGAAAACAAAACCGTTAAATTCAACGAAAAACTTTCTTTCCCGATCTGCCCGATGATAGGCGTTATCGGAACGGCTGCAAAAGGTGAGGGAATCGATACCGGAACGCCCGGAGCACACGGCGGAAACATGGACTGCACAAGGATAGGTGAAGGCGCGGCGCTTTATTTCACTGTCAATGCCGAAGGTGCGCTTCTTGCCATGGGCGACCTTCATGCAAGAATGGGCGACGGCGAAGTTGAAGTCTGCGGAGTTGAAATTGCCGGAAAAGTTACGGTAAAGCTCACAGTTCTTAAAAATTGCAAACTTCCCACCCCGTTCCTTGTGAACAGCGAACTTGCAATGGCAATCCATTCCGCGGAAACAGTTGACGAAGCCTGTGTCGGCGCAACAATGGCAATGCACGGCTTCCTTACCGGCGAACTCGGTATGAATGAACACGAAGCCGGAATGCTCCTCAGCGTTACCGGAAACCTCTGCATCTGCCAGGTGGTGGATCCGGAAAAGACAGTAAGAATGGAAATTCCGCTTTCCGTAACAAAAGCTTACGGCTATGAATTTGACTGAAAAGAAAAAGCACCCGCAAGGGTGCTTTTTTAATTGAGATATGCTATTATGTAAATAAGAACGAAAAAGGAGGCAGAAATTTATGAGAAAAACACTGATTATTCTTTTGAGCACGGTGCTCATTCTGATGTTTGCCGGATGTTCAAACCCCGAACCGGTCGAAGAACCGTCTTCTTCCGAACCCGAAAACGAAATTTCTGCTT
>JAFOYK010000118.1 GCA_017424665.1 Oscillospiraceae bacterium | reverse complement strand
TTTAACAAGAGCTTCTTTTGCAAGAGCCTCAACACCGATAAACTGTTTGGAAAGTCGAAGCATACCGAACCAGCTCCAGCCGATGAAGATATATCTTCCCTCTGCGGGAACTTTTTTGTTGCCCATTTTTACCATTCCGTCGGAAATCATTTTAACAATGGTCTCTTCGGTGGGCGCTTCCGCAATGGGTTCAACGGTTCCGGCGTAATCGATAAATTTGCGAAGGGCATATTTATCCATTTCGGGAATTGCCTGTTCGCTCATTTCAATATTAAGAATTTTGGAAGCTTCCTTCGCGCCCATCTGTTCCGCGTTGTTACCTTTATCAACGGTGATGGAGAAAGAGCGGTCCCTTTCAACAATCATATCCTGAACGGTATCCTGCGCCTCTTTGGGTTCGCCGTAACGGTTGGTGCCGCTGCGTTTATAATCGTTCAGTTCCTGAGAAACCGCGGTGTAAACCTTAAGGTTTTTAACACCGGTAAATTCATAGTCTTTGCAGGCAATTCCGTCAACGTAAGATTTCTGACTGAAAGCCTGCGCAAGTTCTTTTGCATATTTGCTTGCAAGATTAACTGCCATAATTTAAAAATCTCCTTTTCTTTTAATAATCTTTAAAAAGCCCTTCAACAAATTCGTCAAAACCCGAAACGCCCGCCGCGGAAGTTCCGGAACCGGGAGCGTGCTCCTTTGCGTAAATTTTCTGGGCATCTTTGATTTTTTCGTTTTTCATTTTTTCAATTTCCGCAAAAAGCTTTTCGTTTTCTTTGAAAAGCCTGTTTTTTTCAAAAGCGGTTTCAAGGGGAATTCCCCTTTCCCATTCCTCAACAGTTTCGTTCGGAAGTTTTTCAATTCCTTCGCCGGAATGTTTGGCAAGAAATTTTTCAAGTTCAGAAAGCATTGCTTCGTTTCTGTCCTCTTCCGGCTCGGTTTTTTCCGCTCTTTTCAGTTCAAGGCGAAAAAGCGCAAGTTCCTTTGCGGTTTCTCTGTTCATTCCGGGGTTCGCCGCCATAATTTCGTTAACGGCTTTTTCAGTGGTTGCTTTTTCAAGCGCCCAAAGAATTTCTTCTTTCATTTCCTCTTTCGAAATTCCGCGCATCTCCGCAAGCTTTTCAAAAATTTCGGAATCACCTTTGCTCTTTCCGAATTTTTCCGAAAGCTCATCAAATTCTTCTCCTTTTTTAAGAATTTCAGAAACTTCCTCCGGTTTTTTTCCAAGAACTTTCGCAAGTTCGAAAACCGCTTTTTCAATGGCTTCGTTTTCGTGCTCGGCAAAAGTTTCTTCGTGCTCAAAAGGCTCTTCCTCGTGCTCAAGCTCTTCGCCGAAGAAGTTTTCGTCTGTCTCTTCCTTTTCCGGAAGGTTTTCGCCGATAAGTTCCTTTAAAAAGAGTTCTTCGTCTTTTTCCTTTTTCATTTAGTTCTCCTCTCCGTTTAAAATTCCGTACCCCAAAAAATCTTCGATTTCAAAATCGAGCATCTCTTCCTCCTCGTCCGGTGCTTCAAAATGCATCGGCCTTGCCGAAGCCCAATAGCGCAAAGCATCCGCCGCATGGGTATATTCATGAACTTTGTCGCCGACGTCGTTGGGGTTTCGGCTGTCGTAACAAAGAGCCGGAAGGGTTCTTATAACCTCGGTGCAGTTCGCAAAAATCCGAAGCCTCGGCTTCGTTTCGCCGAATTCGTCAAGGCGCGGATGAAGCCATTCCTTAAGGCAATACCAACCCTGAACTCTGTCGTTGCTTGCCTTATAAAGCAAAATTCCGAAATCGAGAAAAAGCTCCGCAACACTTTTTCCCGTATCCTGCCTTCGGTTCCACATATCCGGCGGCGCAATATAAATTTCCGGAATGTCGGTTCCTTCCGCTTCCAGAATCGCTTTTGCCGCCTCGCTTATGATAAGCCCGCTTTTATAAATTTCCCGGTAAACGTAAGCGTTGTCGAAAGGGTCCACCGCAATCCAATATCCCGCCAGCATATCAAGGCCGTAGTCCATGGCAAAATATCTTCGCCAGTTTTTCGGAATTTCAAAAGGCTCGCAAACGTGAAGTTCCCTTCTCCATTCGGAAAAATACTGTCCCTCGTTTGTATCCCAATCTCCGTTCAAAAGCTGACGCCGGTCTTTTTCCGAAAGATTGCAAAGCCTTTTAACGTAGGAAGGGTCGTTTTTCATAAGCGCTCGGTTTTCAAAAACCGTTGCCGGAATAAAAAGCCTCTTCCCGCTTTTCGTTTCGTGGATCTTTCCCGGCTCGCCGATATCGATGAACCTTGCCTTTACCCAGGAATGTCCGATTCCGCCCGGGTTTGTGGAACTTTTCATAGCTCTCGGAAAATCCGAAACGCCCCTTAGCCTCGACATAAGATAGAGATACATCTGCTCGGTAAAATGGGTGAGCTCATCAAAACGGATAACGTCATATTCCGCTGACTGATATCGGTAAACGTCCGTTTCACTGTCGCAATAGCCGAAATCTATCACCGAATCGTTCGAAAAAGTTCCGCTGTGTTTCGATTCGGAATATTTATAAATTTCCTTCGGAAAAAGTTCCAGCGAAACGCGAACAAGGCTTTTTTCAAGTTCCGGAAGAGTCCTTCTCAAAATAAGCTGCTTGCTTTTGGGATATTTCATCGCGTAAACAAGCGCATCGCAAAGCTGGCCGTAACTTTTTCCGCCGCCGGCGGCTCCCCCATAAAGAACTTCGTCGGCCTTCCCGGTGGAATCAAGGAATTCTTTCTGTTTCGGAAAAAGCGTAATTTCAGTCCTCATCCGAATCCACCTTTACAACAATTTCGAAAGAATCCTTCTTCTGCTGCTTTTCGTTTTCTTTTTCCGAAAGCATCCCGCCAAGCTTCGCTATAAACTCAAGGCATTTCATGGCGATTTTGTCGTCGAACTGATATTCCCCCGTTTCAACGTATTCCTTAAGTTCCTTATCCCAAACGGTCACCGGTTTCGCCTGAACAGCCCTTTCGTACATTTCCCAAAGCTCTTTGAGCACCCTGTTTTTGTTATCAAGAAGCCCGTTCTTAATAAATTCTTCCTGGCGCTCGCAAATTCT
>JAFOYK010000025.1 GCA_017424665.1 Oscillospiraceae bacterium | reverse complement strand
TCCTTTTCCGCAATCCTTTCAAGCCGGAAAGCAACATCCGGCGAAAGGGAAATTTCAATATTTCTGTTTTTCAGCGAAGAACCGTTGCAAAAAGGAAGATTTCCTCCTTCTTTTTCCACAAAAACCACCGGCTTTTTCTTTTTATGATAACACTTTGTTTGTATTATTTCAATGTTTTTCGGCCTATACTGATAACATAATTAAAACGAGGTGTTATCGTGTCTACTAATAAAATCCAAACCGGAATCCGCTTTGAGCCGGAAGTTCTTTATAAAATAACCTATATTGCAAAGCAGAATGTGCGTTCTCTTAACGCCCAGCTTGAATTTCTTGCGAAGGAATGTATCAAGGAATTCGAAAAAGAAAACGGCGAAATTCCCGTTGATGAAGAAAAATTATACAAATAAAAAAGCACCGCTCAGCGGTGTTTTTTTATTGAGAAAATCGTAGGGGCGCACCTATGTGTGCGCCCGTTTTTGATTGGATAGGATTGTCCCTCATCCGTCATTTGCTTCGCAAATGCCACCTTCCCCTCCGGGAAGGCTAAAAGGAAAAAGCACCGCAAAAGCGGTGCTTTTTTGTTTCATCAATTTATGAATCTTGAAAGGAAATCCTTGGTTTCTTCTTTCTTGGGGTTTGCGAAGATATCTTCGGGGGTTCCCTCTTCCCAGATTACGCCGTCTTTCATGAAAACAACGTGGTTGGAAACGTCTCTTGCGAAAGCCATTTCGTGGGTTACAACGATCATGGTAAGGCCTTCCGCTGCAAGCTGGCGCATTACTGCAAGAACTTCGCCGACCATCTGGGGGTCAAGTGCGGAAGTGGGTTCGTCAAAAAGAAGAACTTCCGGCTCCATCGCAAGGGCTCTTGCGATTGCGACACGCTGTTTCTGGCCGCCGGAAAGCTGTTTCGGTTTTGCGTTGATGTAGGGGAGCATGCCTACTTTTTCAAGGAAATATTTTGCTTTTTCCTCCGCTTCGGCTTTCTTTTTGCCAAGAACTTTGACCTGGCCGACCATGCAGTTCTGAAGAACGGTCATGTTGGAGAAAAGGTTGAAACTCTGGAAAACCATTCCGACCTTTGCGCGGTAATCGGTTACGGAAAAGCCTTTTTCGTCAATGTCGTTTCCGTGGAAAAGAATTTTTCCGCCGGAAGGGGTTTCGAGAACGTTTATGCAGCGAAGAAGGGTGGATTTACCAGAACCGGAAACGCCGATTATGGTGGTGACGTCGCCTTTTTTAACGGAAAAATCGATATCGGAAAGAACTTTGTGGCTTCCGAAATTCTTTTCAAGATGCTGAATTTCTATGATGTTTTCGCTCATTTGAAGTCCTCCAAAGTTTTTTCTTTCGGGTGATAGCTTAAAAGTCCGCTGGTGTAAGCAAGGGTATCGGTGGTGGCAAGGTCATAGTTATCGTCGCCGTCCATCTTCTTTTCAAGAAGGCGAAGAAGTGCGGAAGCGGTTACGGTCATAACAAGATAAATTGCCATGGTGATGGTTGCGGATTCAAAATAGAGATAGAGCGCTCCGACCGCGCTTTTGTGGGTGAAGAAAAGGTCCGCAAAGCTGATTACGGAAAGAACGGAAGTATCTTTGATGTTGATGATGAAGTTGTTTCCGATCTGGGGGATGATGTTGCGGAAAGCCTGGGGGATGATTACGTTCATCATGGTCTGGAAGTGGTTCATTCCGATTGCTTTTGCGCCTTCGGTCTGGCCCGGATCAATGGAAAGGATACCGCCGCGGACAGTTTCGGCCATATATGCGCCGGTGTTGATGGAAACGATGAAAAGCGCAGCCGGCCAAACGTCCATCTGGTAATCGAAAACCATTCTTACGCCGTAATAGATGAAAACGGACTGAACGATCATCGGGGTTCCGCGGAAAAGTTCGACGTAACCTTTAAGGATAAGGTTAACAACGGTAAGGATAACTCTTTTCCAAAGGGGGTCTTTTTTGTCGGTCGGAATGGTCTGGACAACGCCGACTCCGAAACCGATGATGCAGCCGGCGATGGTGCCGACCAAAGATACGATAAGGGTGTTGAGCGCACCGTTAAGGAAGGAAGAACCGTAGCCGTTCCAAACTTTAACGATGCCTTCGATAAATTCTGCCAAGGTTATTTGCTCCTTTTTAATATATTACCTCCCCTTAAGGGGAGGTGGCTTTGCAAAAGGCAAAGACGAAAGGGTGTAATCCCTCCTCCACCGTCTTCGACGGTCCCCCTCCTCCTCTGAGGAGGTTTTAAGAGGATTCATACATTATAAACCGCCCGGAGTTCTTCCGGGCGGTTGAATTATTGATTTTAAAAAACTATTATTCGCTGAGAGGCTGAACTGCGATAGCGTCTGCCATCATTGCTTCGTAATCTTCAACGGTAAGGGTTGCAAGAACAGCGTTAACTGCTTCGAGAAGTTCGGTGTTGCCTTTTTCCATGGAGATTCCGAGATTGATCTCTTCTTCGGAAACTTCAAATTCGCCTTCGGTTCCGGTGAAATCGAGAAGGACCATGTCGTCATAAACAGCGGTTGCAGCCATTGCGGTGGGCATATCGGTTACAACAAGGTCAACAGCGCCGGATTCAAGTGCAACAAGCATTGCGGGTGCGGTTTCCTGTGCGGTAAGGATATTTGCTTCGGGAATCTGCGGGAGGCAGATGTCATACCAGATGGTTCCGAGCTGGGAAGTGCAGGTTGCGCCTGCAAGATCCGCAACGGAAGCAGCGGTTGCATATTTGGAATCTGCTTTTGTAAGGGTTACGATGGAAGCATAGAAATAAGGATCGGAGAAATCCACAACTTCAAGTCTTTCAGCGGTGATGGACTGGCCTGCGATTACGAGGTCAACGTCGCCGGAAGAAACAGCGGGAACAAGGGAATCCCAGTCGAGTTTTACGATTTCAAGTTCTTTGCCCATGGATTCGGCAATGAGTTTTGCCATCATTACGTCATAGCCGTAAGCAAAATCGCTTGTTCCGGAAATTGGAACAGCGCCGTTGGAATCGTCGTTCTGGGTCCAGTTGTAAGGTGCGTAAGCACATTCCATTGCAACACGGAGAACGTTTTCGTTTTCTTCTTCTGCGCCGCATCCGGCAAAGCCGAGGCACATTACCATTGCGAGTACGAGTGCGATAATCTTTCTGGTCATTTTGATTTTCCTTCTTTCCTAAGAATTCATTTTTTGCGGCTTTTTCAGAAAATAAAAAAGCCATGAATACTTTCGGATGAAGATTCATGGTACTTTACATTTGTTCAAAAATGCTTTGCGGCTGTTCTTTATCAACAAACCGCTTAAACCAATGATAGCTCTCCACCGAAGTGACAGTCCATAAGATATTCTCTTATGGCCCAGCAAACGGAAAACAAGGCCTTTTTCCGAAAGCTTCGGCGAAAGTTCCTTTCTCACAAAACCGGGAGCCTTCCCTTAAAATGCTTTGCGTTACTTATAAGCTTTCGCGCCTCTACCATTGTTTATGGCAAAGCCAAAAACAATATGTATTCTGTTTTGATATAGCAACTGCTTGCTATATTGGGCATTATAGCAAAGTAAAGCGTTAAAGTCAATAGGATTTTTAAAAATTTTCAGCTATTTATTGTGCATAAAAAAATTCAAATTATTTTTGTTTTGATGTTGAATAATTCAATATCAGAATATATAATTAATGTTTTGAAATTATACAGAAATCGAAGTGAAAACAATTTATGAGTGAACTTTTATCCGTTGCCGTAGCCGTTATTGCCGGACTTGTTATGACAAGGCTTATAAAGCCTCTTCATCTTCCGGACGTTACGGCCTATCTTCTCACCGGCGTTGTGCTCGGGCCCTATCTTATCGGTTCTTTGGGGATTGAAGGAGTGGGTTTTTGCTCCGCCGAAAACATCTCCGCTTTAAGATCCGTTTCCGAAACCGCTCTCGGCTTTATCGCTTTTTCAATAGGAAACGAATTCCGTCTTGAAGAACTTAAAAAAATCGGCAAAAGCGCAACCGTCATCGCCATTCTCCAGGCTCTTGCGGCTGCTGTAGTAACCGATATTGCTCTTATTCTTGTTTATCTTGCAATTCCCGAAAAATTCTCTTTTTCCGCGGCAATAACCCTTGGCGCCATTGCAACCGCAACCGCCCCTGCCGCAACTTTAATGGTTGTTCGCCAATATAAAGCCAAAGGCGAACTTACCGAACTTCTTCTTCCGATCGTTGCTCTTGATGATGCTGTCGGCCTTGTTGTTTTTGCAATAAGTTTCGGCGTTGCAAAAGCGTTTAACAGCGGAATTGTTGATATATATTCCGTAATAATAGACCCACTTTTGGAAATTGTGCTTTCTCTCCTTCTCGGAGCAATACTCGGCTATGTTCTTACGATTCTTGAAAGAAAATTCCTTTCAAACTCCAACCGTCTTTCCCTTACCATCGGGTTTGTTTTTCTTACCGTTGCCGTTTCTTCAATAGAATTTAAAATCGGCCCGGTCACCGTTGCGTTCAGTTCCCTTCTTGTCTGCATGATGCTCGGAACCGTTTTTTGCAACACCTGTCCCCTTTCCTTCGACCTTATGGAACGTGCGGACAAATGGACTGCCCCTCTTTTCATCTTTTTCTTTGTAATAAGCGGCGCGGAGCTTGAACTTTCTGTTTTCGGCGAATTTACGACAATGCTCATCGGAATTATTTACGTTCTTTCCCGCGCGGCAGGAAAATATTTCGGCGCCTATGCCGGATGTAAAATCACAAACCAGAACAAAAAGGTCACCCAAAACCTTGGAATTGCGCTTTTCCCCCAGGCGGGAGTTGCGCTTGGAATGTGCATAACCGCTTCCGCCCTTGAAGGCGACGGCGAAACCATCCGCAACATCGTCCTTTTCGCGATTTTTGTTTATGAAATTTTCGGACCGATGCTCACAAAAGGCGCTCTCAAACGTGCCGGAGATATCGTCGGAAAATCCGATATGGTCAAAAACCGCCGAACCGATATTCTTTCCGGAAAACACAAAACCTGGAACGAAGAAGAACCGCAGAATTAAAAACACAAAAGCACCGGAAAACCCGGTGCTTTCTTTTTTTCCTTGCTTCGCTTTTAATTGAAAAAAACTATCGCATATGTTATTATAAAATGTAGTTTAAAAACAATTGGAGGTTTTTTAATGAAAAGACCCGAACTTCTTGCTCCCGCGGGAGATATGGAATGTCTTGAAACGGCGGTGCATTTCGGCGCCGACGCTGTTTATATCGGCGGTCCCCTTCTTCAGCTTCGCGCCGACAACGTCGGTTTTGACAGAGAAGGAATTGCCGAAGCGGTCAAATATTGCCACGAACACGGGGTCAAACTTTACGTAACCGTAAACTGCTTCGCGAAAAACGAAGAGATCGACGCGGCGGAAGATTACGCAAAATATCTTCATTCCGTCGGGGTCGATGCGGTAATTGTTTCCGATATCGGCCTTATCGCGAAAATCCACGAATCCGCCCCGGAACTTGAAATTCACGTTTCCACCCAGGCAAACTGCCTTAACTTCAATGCCGCAAAGGTTTATTGGAACATGGGCGCAAAACGCGTTGTTCTCGGCCGCGAAATGACCCTTGATGAAATAATCGAATTCCGCAAGAGAATTCCGGAAGAAATGGAAATTGAAGCTTTCGTTCACGGCGCAATGTGCATGTCCTATTCCGGAAGATGCATGATTTCTTCCTATCTTGTTAACCGAAGCGGAAACCGCGGCGGCTGCGCCCAGCCCTGCCGCTGGAACTATCACCTTGTTGAAATGAAGCGCCCCAACGAATTTTTCCAGGTTGTTGAGGACGAAAAAGGCACCGCCATCCTCAGCTCCCACGATATGTGCGCGGTCGGTTTTCTCGATAAACTTGAAGCGGCGGGAATTTGTTCTTACAAAATCGAAGGACGCATGAAAACCCCTTTCTACGTTGCAACCGCCGTTAACGCTTACCGCCACGCAATCGACGGCGACGTTCCCATGGAAATTATTGAGCGTGAACTTGACAGCATCAGCCACCGCCCCTATTCCAGCGCTTTCTATTTCGGCGAAATGAAAATGAGCCACGGAAATTCCGGCGCATATATCCAGAAATGCACCTTCATCGGAAAAGTTCTTGATTATTCCGACGGCTTTGTGACCATTCAGCAAGGAAACAATTTCAAACCCGGCGATGAGCTGGAAGTTGTTTCCCCCATCAGCACCGGCGAAAAATTTACCGTTTCCAAAATTTTTGACGAAGAAGGAAACGAGCGCGAGGACGCAAGACTTATTCAGCAGATCCTTCGCCTTCCCTGCCCCATCAAGCTTCAGAAAGGCGACCTTCTTCGAAAGAGAATTGAAGAATAATAAAATCAAGCACGGATTTTCCGTGCTTATTTTTTTGCAAAAAACAGTTGACAACGTAACAATGTTACGCTATAATGCAAGTGTAACATTGTTACGCACATGTGCAATTTTAAAAAAGGAGGTTTTAAAATTGAATTTTAAAGACGAAAATCTTGTTTCAAAAAAGAATCTTCTTGAAAAATATTCAATTTCTTATGGCGCGCTTTACCGCTGGAAGCGAAAAGGGCTTATTCCGGAGGAATGGTTCATAAAAAAATCCACCCCCACCGGTCAGGAAACTTTTTTCCCAAAGGACCTTATTTTTGAAAGAGTTGAAATGATTCTTTCAAAAAAAGAGGACGTTCTTCTTGATGAACTTGCCGAGAAAATTTCCGGCGAAGAAGAAAGCAACGCAAAAATTGTTATTGAAACGGTTTTTGGCGAAAAAACTTTCCGGATAAAGGATATCAAAAGCATAAAACGCATTCTTGAAAACGGCGAAACGACCGATTTTAACGAAATTCTTAAGTTTTAAAGGAGGCTTTACCTATGGATATGAAAATTTCGGGTGCCGGAATTATCGGCGGCGGCGAATATGATAAAGTTGCAATAAGCGGAAGCGCAAGGGCGGAAGGATTTATCCGCTGTAAGGAACTGCATTGTTCCGGCGCTTTTTCCGGAAACGCGGAAATTGAATGTGAAAACGATATAAAAATTTCCGGCGCCTTCAAAAACTCCGGAGCAGTTAAAACAAAGGAATTCAAAACTTCCGGAAGCGCAAAAACCGGCGCAATTTCCGCGGAAATTATAAAAGTTGCCGGCGCTTTTATGGTTGAAGGAAACCTTAAAACAACCGAACTCGACGTTGCCGGCGGACTTAAAGTTACCGGCGACCTTGAAGCGGAAAAAGCCGAAATCAAAGGCGGAATCAACTGCGGCGGGCTTATCAACGCGGAAGAAATAAAAATTGAACTTTCCAGCACGAACAAATCCTTTGCCCAAAGCATTGGCGGAAGTAAAATCGTTATTGAAAATTACAGGGAAAAAGGAATTATCGAGCGGATTTTCGGAAGAAAAAGCTGCGACTTCGTTGTTTCCGAAACCATCGAAGGCGACGAAATTATAATCGAGCACACCAAGGCAAAAACCGTTACCGGAAAAAACGTTATGATTGGCGAAGGCTGTGAGATCGAACTTCTTCAGTATTCCGAAAACGCGGAAATTTCGCCCAAGGCAAAAATCGGAAGATGCGAGATAATCTGATTTTTTAAGAAATAAAAAACGGCAGGAAATCCTGCCGTTTTTTGTTGCTTATTTTTTGATGATGAAGCTGTCGTTAAGGATAAGGGTGCTGTACATCATAAGAACGTCCGCGCCTTCAAAATCGACATAATTTCCGATGAAATTCGGAAGAAGATAGCGGGTGTCGATTATGGTTATCTTCGAATAATCGCGCATTAAAAGCGGCGCAAGGGAAGAACCGAAGGAATCCCGGAAGATTATAAGGTGGCGGTCGCCTTCGGCGGAAGAATTGGTAACTTCCAGAAGCGGAACCGCGCCGGAAAGATAGAATTCATAAGGATCTTTTCCGTTAAGCTTTTCAAAATCGTAAATTCCGCCTTTAAGACCGGTTTCATAATTGAAAACGGTCATGTGTTCAAGCTCGGGATTGGTGAGATAAACGATTTTTTCCGGTTTCAGCGGAAGGGCGCTTTGGCCGTAATAAACTCCGTGGAAGTTTTCGGTGGCAACCTTTTCCTCAAGGTCTTCAAAAGGTCTTGCGCCAAGATGGATAAGAATTTTTTCCGCAACTTCGGTAAGATTCTGCTGCTGCCAATGGGTGTCGGTAAGATAATAATCGTCTTCATCAAGCTGCATATAAATATCGATATATTCAGCAAAAGTAAGTTTATATTCGAAGAATCCGAACATATAATCGTAATCCATTACAGGATAGCCGTTTTCGTTTCCAAGATAGAAGCCTTTATCCGGAACAACGGTGAAAACAACTTTGTTGACTTTTCCCTCCATATAGGTTTCATAAAGTTCGTTAAAACGGTCGGAAGCATGGTCGAGGGATTCCTGATTTATCGGAAAATCCAGCTTTGCAACGTGGCCGTCGGCAAAATAAAGTTCGTTGTTGTCGGAAAGTCCGAAAAGATAATATTTTGTAAGAGCCTTCACCGCTCGGAAAGTATCCCTCATGGGGAACTGGTCGTTGGTATAGTTTTCAAAACTATCCATAAAATCGCCGTTTAAAAGGGTTTTAATGGAAAGTTCCGGAAGCTGTTCAAGGGGTCTTCTTTCGCTTTCGGAAAAATCGCCCGCGGGTTTGAGCACCGCGAAAAGAGAAAGCCCGAAAATGAGCACCGCCATTACAATTATTGTATAGATATACTGTGTTTTCTTTTTCATTTTCCCCACCTCCTTAGAATCTGAAATAGAGGAACGGGTTGAAGGAACCGTCCGCAAGATATCCGGTAACCATTATGAGCACCGCCGCAAAGCCGAGGGGTTTAAGAACCGCAAAGACTTTTCCGCCGGTTTCGGTGGAATCGATCTTTTTGAGCACGGTTTTGACCACCGGAGTTGCCAGAAGAGAACCGGCGATGAACATAAGGGCATAACTTTTAAGGTAATAAAGGGTCGCGGTTCCCGCAAGAGGAATTCCCGCAAGGCCGAACATTCCTTTAAGGTCGGAAATTGCGCCGCCGATGCTCACGGAATTGAAAATTACAAAACCGATTGCGGTAAGGAAAAGAACATAGATATGGCTGAGCACCGCCGGAGCTTTATCGAGATATTTTTTAAGCCACATTTTTTCGATTACGAGCAGAATTCCGTAAAAAAGTCCCCAGACAATGAACTGCCAGTCGGCGCCGTGCCAGAAACCGGTAAGGAACCATACAACAAAAATGTTGAAAAAGAAGCGGGGTTTGGAAACCCTGTTTCC
>JAFOYK010000064.1 GCA_017424665.1 Oscillospiraceae bacterium | reverse complement strand
TTGCGATTATACCGTAAAAATTCCGATGGCAAACGGGGTGGATTCCCTTAACGTTGCAGCAGCAAGCGCTGTTGCTTTCTGGGAATTAAGAAAAAGATAAAAGAAGCGTGTGCCTTTGGCACACGCTTCTTTTTATAAACCGAAAATTTTTCTGATTTTTCCGATGAAGCCGGATTTTTTGCGTTTGGCTTGCTCAATATCCGCAATAAGGTTATAAAGTCCGTCTTCGGAAAGAATTCCGCGTTTTAAACCGGAAGGAAATTTGCCTTTTTCGTCAAGCTCGAAATCCCGGAGCCACTGGCCGCTTTCAAGATATTGGGTAAGAAGCGAAACTTTTACTTCCATTTTTTTGTTTTCCAAAAAATTCTGGTCGTTTTTAAAAGAATTCTGAACTTCGTCAAAAATTCTTTCAAGATGTTCAATTCGTTCAATTGCGTATTCTATTTCTTCGTTTGTCATAAAAACACCTCTTTTGTTATAAGGAAAACGATTCGAAAAGTTCTTTTCGGGTCATGATTTCCGAATGTCCGCTTATGCAGTGGGCGAAATCGAGTTTTTCCAAAATGGAGATGAAATCCGCAACAAGTTCTTCGTCATAGGGGATTTTCGCAACGTTTTCAAGAAAATCTTCCTCGTGCTCAATGTCGAATTTCCAGGGCTTTCCGTAAAGATCTTTGCAGTTTGCGTCGCCGAGGAAAAGAAATTTTTCCGAAGGAACAAAGCAGATTACAGAATCTTCCGAATGTGGACCTTTTGCGTGGATAAGTTCGCAGGAAATTCCGCCAAGGTCAATATTCATCGTTCCTTCAAAAACTGTATCCGCCAAATCAATTTCTATTTCATTTCTGTCGGGATATTCGCGCTTTATCATTTCTGTGCAAAAAACGATGTCTTCGCCGGTTTCAATGCGCTTTTCCATGGAAAATTCGTCCCATTTCCACTTTGAAACTTTTTTAAGTTCTTCGTTGGTTTTATTTCCGGCAATAATATCTGCGTTCCAGAATTTTGCGCCGAAGGAATGATCCCAATGCCAATGGGAAAGAAGAACGTGATCCGGAAGGGGAAGACCCTGTTCCGAAAGTTCCGCCCGAAGTTTTTCAACATGTTTTGCGGAATTTCCAGCATCGAAAAGCAAAGCTTTTTCTTCGCCGATAATGAGACCGATATTAGGACGGTCGGTATAATGCTCAGCAGGATGTATATAGATATGTTCCGTTATCTTTTCAAACATCTTGTTTCTCCGATTCGGCAATAAAGGTTTCAAGGTTTATTTTATGGTTATATTTTATTGCGGCGGCACGGTCTTTTTCTATTATGATTTTGTTTAAATCAATTCCGTTTACTGCGGCAATTGCAACGGCGTAATGAATAACGTCGGTAAGTTCTTTGCCAAGTTCGGCCTGAAGATCTGTTCCGTCGTCGGCTTTCCTTCCGGTTTTCTTATTGATAACTTCAGCAACTTCGCCTATTTCTTCAACAAGCTTCATAAAAAGATTGTTTTCCGCAAGGGGAACGCCGATTTTTTCGGTGAATCCGCCGTATGTTTTCGCAAGATAAGCTTCAAGATTATTTATTGTAACTTCCATCAGGATTCTCCTCCCGTAAATTTATGCTTTTATTATATCACATAAAATAAAAAAAGACAGGGCCAAAAGCTCTGTCTTTTTGTTGTTTAACGATTTTATTCGCCTTCAAGAATACCGAGCATTACAACACCGATGATAATGGTGGTAATGAATATGTACTGTTTTTTGGTAAGTTTCTCTTTAAGGAAAATTCTGGAGAGAAGAAGGGAAACAACGCAAACACAGGAAATGATAGGTGCGGCAATAGCACCGTTTCCGCTCATTGCGTAAACGTAAGTAAGCTGACCTGCGGTTTCGCAAACAGCGGCGATTGCTTTGTCTTTCTGTTTGGGAAGTTCAAATTTAACGCCTTTGATCATCATGAAGATGAAGAGGATGACGCCGCAGATAGCGAAGGTAAGTTCATAGGAGATGTTTGCGACAAGTTCGATGTTTTCTTCGTTTACACCGATAAGGGGGCTGGTTTCCATTTCAAGGAAATAGATGTCGAGGAAGCTTCCGAGAGCATCGATGATTGCGTAGCAGAAAGGCATTGCAAAAGCGATGATTGCAAGTCTTTTGCCGAGACGTTCTCTTCTTTCAATGCTGGAAGTGCGTTCGGTATAGCTTACACCGATGATACCGACAACGATTATTGCGATCGCTACCCAGATGATGGGGTCAATGGTTTCACCGAGGAAGATTACGCAAAGAAGGGAACACATTGCACCGGAAGTGTTTTCAATCGGGTCGGAAAGGGATTCTTCGATGAATCTGATTCCGAAGAAAGAACATGCCATGGAAACAATGTAGCAAAGAGAAACCGGAAGATAAGCGATAAGGTTCATGGGGTCATAATGAACGTCGGAAGTAAGCAAAGTAAAGATTGCGTGAATTCCCATTACAGCACCGACCATGATGCAAACTCTTAAATGGTCATATTTTTCGTTTTCGTGAGAGCCTTTTTTATAAAAAAGCTCGGCAAGACCCCAAAGCAAAGTTGTTGCAAGGGTAAAGATAAACCACATAGAAAAAACCTCCTGAAAATACTGTAAATATTTTAAAAATTATATATCAATATTTTTCCAATAGCTAAAATATAATAAAATAATTTTATAAAACTGTCAACAAAAATAAAAACAAAATTCAAAATCGTGTATTTTTAAGGGATATTTAGTCGGATTGACAAAATATCCGCACGGATGATATAATTTTGCGGGAAATTTATATTAAGAAATATTAAGAGGATAGTTTTATGAAATTAAGTAAAAAGAAAATGCTGCTTATAAGCTTTATGCTTTTTTCTTTGTTTTTCGGGGCGGGAAATCTTATTTTTCCTCCGTTTCTTGGACAAAACGCAGGAAGCGCCGCAATTCCGGCGATGATAGGTTTTCTTGTGACCGCTGTGGTTTTACCGGTTTTGGGCGTTATAGTTGTTGCACAGTTTGACGGTCTTGACAAACTTTCCCGAAACGTTGGAAAACGGTTTTCCGCAAT
>JAFOYK010000145.1 GCA_017424665.1 Oscillospiraceae bacterium | reverse complement strand
GGGCGCGAAGGTCACCATTTTCGATAAAGAATACCGCCCCGGCGGCGCTGTTACCAAATATATCCCGAAATTCAGAATCGAAGATTCCGATATCGAATGGGATGCAACCCTTATCCAGGCTCTCGGAATTGAAATGGAGCTTGGTGTTGAGATAACTTCCCTTAAAGAACTCCGTGAACAGGGATTTGAAAAAATCATCCTTGCAATCGGAGCGGGAAAACAGAAACATCTTAAGTTCGCTTTCGGCAAAAACATTTCCGCTCTCGAATTTCTTGCGGATTATAAACGCAAACCGGAAGATCTTGAAGAAACTGTCATGGGCAACGTGGTTGTAATCGGCGGCGGACATTCCGCTGTTGCGGCCGCAAGATGCGCCAAAAAGCTTCCTTCCGTCGATAGGGTAACCCTTGTTTTCGATAAACCGGAAAGCGAAATGGAAGCTTCCATGGACGAAATCCTCGCCATGAAGAAGGAAGGTATCTTTGTTGCGCCAAATCTTATTCCCAGCGGCGTTCGCGGCGGCCAGCTTCTTTGCCACGTTTCCGAACTTGGCGAACCGGACGAAAAAACCGGAATCAGACCTGTTATCGATACCGGCGCCAAAGATAAAGTTGCGGCAGACATTGCTATAAACGCAACCGGCGAGGAAGTTGACGACACACTTTATGAGGAAATCGACAGCGCAACCTACATTGTCGGTAACGCAAACTTCGGAAAAACGGCAGATATTGCGAAAGTTATTGCCGACGCACAGAATCTTTGCAAAAAAATTGCACACAGCCATTACGATAAATACGTTCCGGACAACGAAAACGAGGATAAATCCTTCCTTGAAAAACGCGGAAAACTCTGTGCAGACTGCAAAAAATGCGCCGAAGGCGAGCGTTGCCTTGAATGTGACAGCGTTTGCGAATTCTGCGCGGAAGTTTGCCCCAACAGAGCAAACTGGGTAATAAAACTTTCCGACGGCAGCCGCCAGATTCTCCACGTAAACGATTTTTGCGACGAATGCGGCGCCTGCGCCGACGTTTGTCCCTATGACGGAAAACCCTATAAAGAAAAATTCACTCTGTTCCTTGATGAGGAAGATTTTAAAAAGAGCGAAAACGACGGATTCTACGTAACCGGCGAAGCAAACAACTGCAGATTCAGATATGACGGAAAAGTGTTCAAATATGACCCGATAAACGGCCCGATGGGCACAATTCCGGACGAAATTCGCGAGATGTGCGGTATAGTTATGAAGCGTTTTCCAAGACTTCTTAAAGTCTGGTAAACCGCATAAATAAGCCAAAAAAACGCGATTTCATCAGCGCTGAAAACCTTTAAAATTCAATAAAAATCCGCAAAAAAACGGGCAGGGTAGGGGAAACCCCTATTCTGCCCGTTTTTTAGTATATTCGTGCGGCACACAGTATTTTATTTTTAAAATCATTTGAATTAACAATAAAGTTAAATAAAAATGATTATAATTAACAATGAGGTTAAACAAAATTATTTTAAAAATATTTTTAATATAGACTTGACAACATAGTTAGTTATACAGTATAATCGGAACTGGATAGAAATATAGAAAAATCCGGAAAAAGAAAACCGAAAAAACGGTGTTTTTTGTTCCGGAAAAATAGAAAACAGCGAAAAATTGCCGTTTTCTTGCTGATATCACTATCAAAAAATGGCTTATTTAAGCCAAAAAATCCGTTTTATTCAGGAGGTGGGGAAATTTGAGCGATGACGAAATTATTTCCGGTTTTGTGTCGGAACTTCGCCGCGGAACTGTTGTTCTGGGCGTTTTAAATCAGCTTTCCTCCCCCAAATACGGCTATTCTCTGGGTCAGGAATTGACCGAAAAAGGGGTTCCGGTGGACGGAAATACTCTCTATCCGCTTCTCCGAAGGCTTGAAAGCCAGGGATTACTCAAAAGCGAATGGGATATGTCCGAAGGCAAACCCAGAAAATACTATGTGCGCACTGCGAAAGGCACTAAAATAAACGAACAGCTGCGCGATTATTGGATCGAGACCGTTGTGAATATTTCAACTTTGATGAAGGAAGAATAAAATATGGATAAATTCAAAGAAAAAGATGAAATCCGCGAAAACGAAGCGGATAAAGATAAAATCTGCGGAAGAAATGCCGTAATCGAAGCAATCAAATCCGGAAGAGAAATCGATAAAATCATGGTCGCAAAAGGCGCGACCAATCTCGGCAAGCTTTATGCAATGGCAAAAGAAGCCGGAATTCCCGTAAAAGAAGTTGCACCGGTCAAAATCGATGAACTTGCCGCCGGCGCAAATGCCCAGGGCGTTCTTGCAATGGCCGCCGCACATAAATATGCAACCGTTGATGAAATCTTCGCTCTTGCGGAAGAAAGAGGCGAACCGCCATTCATCATCATTGCCGACGGTCTTGAAGACGGTCATAACCTCGGCGCAGTCATCAGAACCGCAGAATGCTGCGGCGCACACGGCGTAATCATTCCGAAACGCAGAAGCGTCGGCCTTAACTATGTTGTTGCAAAAACCTCTGTCGGTGCGGTCGAATACGTTCCGGTTGCAAGAGTTACCAACATTGCAAGAACCATTGATGAACTTAAAGAACGCGGTGTCTGGATCTTCGGCGCGGATATGGATGGCGAAGCACTTTGGTCCGCAGATCTTTCCGGCGCCATCGGACTTGTTGTAGGCGCTGAAGGCGAAGGCGTAAGCCGCCTTGTTAAGAAAAATGCGATTTCGTTGTTTCTCTTCCTATGCGCGGAAAAATCGAATCGCTCAACGCTTCCGTTGCGGCTTCTGTAATGATGTACGAAGTTGCAAGACAGCGTCTTGGAATCAAAGCAAGATAATTCTTTCATGGAAATATAATAAAAGGGAAGGGGAACGAAATGGCAGGAAACGGCTATTCGGTTGATGACATTCTCGAAGAGATCAGGCGCAAGAAAGAAAACGGCGCCGAAAAATCAACCGTTTCAGAAACAAAAAAAGACCATTCGGAACAAAAAGGCGATTTTTTTGAGATGCGTCAGAAAAACGCCAAACCGGAAGAAGAAAAAACTCTGGAAGCTCCGACTTATACAAAAAAATTCAAAGAGGAACCCATAACCACCAGAACGATCCAGGTGGACGATACTCTTTCGCAGTATTTTGGTGCGGCAACCTGGAAAAACGAAAAGAAAACCAAAAAGCAGAAAGAGGAAAGCATTTCCTCCAAAGTTAACACTGTTCCGGCTCACGAAACCGTAAAAGAGAAAATCAACGGTTTCGTCCCGAAAGATTTCACAATCCACACCGAAGAACAGCTTAAAGACCTTGAAAAAGCTTCAAAGCCGGAAGAAGAAACGAAACCGGTTGAAGCTAAAGAGGAAAAAGCGGAAGAAAAAGTTCCTTCCGAGGTTGTTGTCGGTTTTGCGGCTGCAAAAGCGGCTAAGGAAAAAACCGACCTTACAAGTTCCGATAACCGCGATCTTTATAAAGAATTCGTTGAAAAACGCCACGATAAAGTTGCGGAATTCATGAAAAACGTTGCGGAACCCACAAACCAGGAGATACATATTCCCGAAATTCCTGAAAAGGAACCGGTCAAGAATAAATTCTCTGAACAAAGCAACGAAGAAATCGCCAAAAAGCTTATGCAGGATATGCATGAGCCGGAAGACGACGATCCTGATGATTACGAAAATGAATCTCAGAAAGAAGCGGTTGAGAAAAATCTTTCCGCCCAGTTTACCGGACTTGTTATAAGAGCGATAATCATTTTCATCCTCTTCTTTGGAAGCCTTGCTCTTTGTCTTTCTCCAATGCTCGGTTACGCTCTTCCGGATGCATTCTCTTTTGAAAAATCCGGAATCGTTTTCCCGATAATCAATCTTGCGATAGTTTGCATTGCCGCTCTTACCTGCCACGTTGCCGTTGGCGGAGGACTTCTTTCTCTTGTAAGATTCCGCGCGGGAAACGATACTTTCGCAACCTGCTCCGTAATCGGTGCGGCGGCTCTCGGTGTTTCCTTCATTGCAGATCCTTCCGCAATGAGCCCCGGCGGCGAAAACCTTTTCTTCCCGATTACTATTCTTGGCCTTTTCTTCAACACAGTCGGAAAACTTCTTTCCGCCGCAAGAATCAAAAACAATTTTGAAGTTCTTACCACAGGAAAAGGAAAATCTTCTCTTCTTCCGGTAAGAAACAGAGAACTTGCAAGGGAACTTACCGGCCAGCGTGACGAAACCCCGCGTTTCTGCACCAGCGCAAAAGCAAAATTCTTCACCCGTTTCCTTGAACTTTCCTACCGTGACGACGCGACCGAAAGCATTGCAAGAATCGTTGCTCCGATAGTTTTCCTTTGTTCCATTCTTGTTGGAGTGATCGCTTTCCTTCTCACCGGAAGAGTTTCCGACGCAATAACCGGTTTTGCGGCAATTCTTTGTGTAGCTGCTCCGTTCTCCGCAACAATTGCGGGCTCCCTTCCTGTATTCCGTTCCTGCTGTGCTCTTAACGAAGAAGGAAGCATGCTTACCGGCGGATACACCGCAGAAACCTTTGCGGAAACCGATTCCGTCCTTCTCGATATTGAACAGCTTTTCCCGGAGGGAAGCATTGTTCTTCACGGAATCAAAACTTTCTCTCAGGGAAGAATCGATGAAGCGATTCTCGATGCTGCTTCCGTAATCTGCAGCACCAGAAGCACCCTCGGAAGCATTTTCCTTAACGTTGTTCAGGGCGATAAAAAGCTCCTTAAACCTGTCGATACCATAATCTACGAAGACGGAATGGGACTTTCCGCCTGGGTTGGCGGAAAACGGGTTCTCATCGGTAACCGCGAACTTATGATCAACCACGGAATCGATATTCCTTCCCATGATTATGAAAATAAATACGTAGGCAGCGGAAAAGACATTCTTTACCTTGCAAACAGCGGCGAACTTACCGCAATGTTCGTTCTCAGCTATCACGCAGACAGAGAAGTTTACCGTTCCCTCGGAATTATGGCGGAACGCGGAGTTCGCCTTGTTATCAACTGCAGCGACCCTAACATCACCACTAAAAAGCTCGGCCAGATCTTCGGATATCCCGAAAGCCAGCTCAACCTTCTTTCTTCCAAATATCAGCAGAAATGCGCTGAACTCACCGAAGAAAGAGAAAGCGCTCCGGCGGCCGCTGTTTATGACGGAAGCCTTTTCGCTCTTTCCGATATGCTCAACTGCTGCGGAATCATAAGACAGTCTTCCTTTGCCGCCGCCCTTCTCGAAATGATCGGAATAATCCTCGGATTTATTCTTGTTACAATTTTCCTTTTCACCGGAAATATAAGAGACCTTGCGATGTATGTTCTCCTTGGTTTCCAGATGTTCTGGCTTGCGGCAATCACCGTTGTAATTCTTCTCCGCAAAAAAATCTGACATTTATCTTAACTTTCATATCTTTTTCCTTTCCAAAAAGCGACAAAGCTCCGTTGTTACCGCAAGACAACGGAGCTTTGCCGTTTATAAAGCAAACAAAAAAAGAGAGCCTTGCGGCTCTCTTTTTTCGTTTTATGCGTAATGATATTTGTTTTTATATTTGATGAGGCAACCGGAAGCAACCAAAAGGGAAAGGAGTTCGGAAGCAACAACGGACCACCAGATTCCGTCAATTCCCCAGATTTCCGGAAGAATAATAACGGTTGCAACCTGGAAAACAACGGTTCTTAAGAAGGCAACAACGGCGGAAACAAGGCCGTTGTTAAGGGCGGTGAAGAAACTGGAAGCAAAAATGTTGAAGCCTACAAAAAGGAAAGAGAAAGCGCTTATAAGAACGGCGCGCTTTGTGATATCGAAAAGAACCGGGTCATAACCGACAAAAATTCCGGAAAGAGGGTCTGTAAAAATTATTGTAAGCCCGCAAAGAGTTGCCCCGCAGATTCCCATGATGACCATGCTTTTTTTGAAAAGATTCTTAAGTTCGTCGTGGTTCTGCGCGCCGTAATGATAACCGATTATCGGTGCAGCGCCGGTTGAATAACCGAAAAGAATTGCAATAAAAATCCAGTTAGCGTAAAGAAGAACGCCATAGGCGGCAACGCCGTCTTCTCCGGCAAAACGCATAAGCTGGAAGTTATAAAGCATCGCAACAATACTTCCAGAAACGTTTGAAACAAATTCGGAAGAACCGTTGGTGCAGGTTTTCCAGAAAACCTTCCAGACAAAAGGGCCTTTTCCAAGATGAAGAAGGCTGGAATTGTGTTTTCTTAGGAAATAAACAGTAGGAATAAGCGCACCTATAAACTGGCTTGCAATGGTTGCCAAAGCCGCACCGGCAATTCCCCATTCAAAAACCGCCATGAAAAGCCAGTCGAGAACCATGTTTCCGCAGCCGGCAATAACGGTTACGTAAAAACCGTAATTAGGTCTTTCGGCGGTGATGAAGAAAATCTGGAAAGCGTTCTGAAGCATGAAAAACGGAATTCCGGCGAAAATTATTGAACCGTAGATAACGCAGTTTTCAATCATTTCTTCACCTTCTGCGCCAAGAAGAATTGAAACAGGACGAACTGTTGCAATTCCGAGCACGGCGATTATAATTCCGAGCACGATGCTCACATAGATGAGCATGGAAAAATATTGGTTTGCTTTTTCTTTTTCACCTTCGCCAAGGGTTTTTGAAACAATGGCGTTTCCGCCGGCACCGATCATAAAACCAAAGGCGCTTAAAACGGCGATGAAAGGGTAGATAAGGTTAAGTGCCGCAAAGGGCGTTTTTCCGACTATGTTTGAAACAAAAAGCCCGTCAACAATTCCATAGATAGAACCGAAAACCATCATTGCGACAGAGGGGAAAACAAAGCGTAAAAGCTTTTTGTAATCAAAATGTTCGCAAAGCTGTATCCTCATTCGTTTTCTCCTTTTATTTTTGAAAATTCTTTTTTAAGTATCTCATAATATTTTTGAGTTATGCGGATGGTTTCGTTCTGTTCATCTTCGGAAAGAGCATTAAAAGCATTGCGTTCCGCCTCAATAAGTTTTCTTACGGTTCTCATCGCAAGAAATTTTCCTTTTTCGGTAAAAACAAGAAGCTTTTCTCGGGAATTTTCCGGCGAGGGAGCAATGTCGATTATTCCTTCTTCGGAAAGTTTTTTTGCGGCGGAATTTATGGTCTGTTTGTTTTCATACCAGTCGTCGCAAATTTCCTTTTGGGTGCAGGGCCTTCCGAAATCATAAAGGGTCCAGATTATCATAATCTGACCTTTCGCCATTCCAAAGCGGTTTACTGCT
>JAFOYK010000033.1 GCA_017424665.1 Oscillospiraceae bacterium | reverse complement strand
CGATTTTTTCCCAACCGGCATAAAGCGTTGTGTCGGTTTCAACAGTATCGGTTTCCGGATCCCAAAGAACATAGCAGGCGCTGTCTCTGTACCAACCGGTAAAGACATAACCTTCTCTGGTGGGAGGTTCGGGAACGTCGATAAGGTCACCGTACATATGCTCTATTGGCGCAACGTCCGTTCCGCCAAGGGAATTGAAGCTTACCGTAAAACCGGGATCCATAAGTTCCATTGCCACAACAACGATTATAACAAGGATGCATGCGGCAATGATCATATCAAGCTGTTTTACGGTTACTTTAACATATCTGTAAAGTCCGCGGAATTTCGGAAGTTCCTCTTCTTTTTTCTCGGTTTCTTCCTCTTCCGGAATCTGGTTGTTGTTTAACTCTTCCATTATTTCTTAACGAGATATTTACGCATATCAAGTGCGCAGGCGCAAAGAATGATTGCACCTTTGATGATATAAAGGCTGGAAGAATCAACACCGAGCATGGTAAGTGCAACGAAGATGAGACGGAGGATTACAACACCGAGGATGATGCCGCTTATCTTACCGGTACCACCGACGAAAGAAACACCGCCGATTACGCAGGCTGCGATAGCGTCGCATTCGGTGTTAAGACCGGAGTTTGCTGCGATGGATCCGCTACGTGCGCCTTCAATGAAGCCGGTGTAACCGTAAGCAGCACCTGCAAGGGTATGTACGAGAACGGTGGTCCAGAAAACGTTTACGCCGGAAACTTTTGCTGCTTCTGCGTTGGAACCGACCGCGAACATGTTTTTACCGAAAGTGGTTTTGTTCCAGATGAACCACATGATTGCAATAAGAACTACTGCATAGAGAACGTATCTCGGAACTGCTACGTTGCCAAGACGGAACATTTCGCCGTTAACGAAAGTTTTATATTCATCGCTGAGGCCGGAGATAGGCTGGCCGTTGTTTCCGTTAAGAGCAAAGAACCAAAGGATGATACCGTAGGTAATGAGCTGGGTGGAAAGGGTTACGATGAAAGGATGAAGGCTGAATTTTGCTACGAAGAAACCGTTTACAAGGCCGATCACTGCGCCGATTGCAACAACAGAGAGAAGGGTTGCTGCGATCCACCAACCGTTAACTTCCGGAAGGCTGGTAAACATTTTGTTGACGAAGTCGGTTTTCTGAAGGAAAACACCGGCAACTGCAGCGGTAAGACCGGAGATACGGCCTGCGGAAAGGTCGGTACCGGTAAGAACGATACAGCCCGCAATACCAAGAGCCATCGGAAGATATGCGGCAACCTGGATTACAAGGTTTGCGAAGGAACCGAGAGAAAGGAAGTTCGGTTTCTGAATTGCGGTGTAAATTACGAATACAAACAACAGAATATAGAGTGCGTTGTTGAATACAAGGTCGGTAACATAGCGTTTTTTGTCCGCTTTATCCATCTGACGGAATTCTGCAGCGGTACGCTTCATATTTGCAATAGGATTAGTCATGCTTTATCTCCTCCTTAAACATATTTAGCAGCCAGGGTCATGATTTCTTCCTGGGTGGTGTTCTGGCCGTCAACTTCGCCGGCAACTCTTCCGCCGGACATTACGACGATTCTGTCACAGATACCAAGAAGTTCGGGCATTTCGGAAGAAACAACTATAACGGTTTTTCCTTTGTTTGCCAGATCGATGATAAGCTGATAAATCTCATATTTTGCACCTACGTCGATACCGCGGGTGGGCTCATCCAGAAGAAGAACTTCCGGATCGGTGAGAAGCCAGCGTCCGATGATAACTTTCTGCTGGTTACCGCCGGAAAGAGAACGTATCTTGGTCTCCTGGGAAGGAGTTTTGGTACGCATTGCATCGATATAATACTGGGTATCTTCACGCTGGGATTTTTCGCTGAGCCAGAGTCCGAAACGAAGGTGGCGTTTAAGGCTCGAAATAACGGTGTTGTTTTTAATATCAAGAACACCGAAAATACCGGTTGCACGGCGCTCTTCGGTAAGAAGAGAGAATCCGTTTTTGATGGATTCCTGTGCGTTGCGGTTGAAGCAGGGTTTTCCGTCAAGAGCAATGGTTCCGCTCTTTCTGGTGCGGATTCCGAAGATGCTTTCAAGGGTTTCGCTTCGGCCGGAACTTTCAAGTCCCGCAAGACCGAAAATCTCGCCTTTTCTTGCGTTGAAAGTAACGTCCTGAAGCTGGTTATACATACCGGTGATTCCCTGAACTTCAAGAACAACGTCGCCCGGAACATTGGTTTTGGGCGGGAAAACGTTTGTAAGTTCTCGTCCTACCATCAGTCTGATGATATCGGACATTTCAAGGTTGTCCGCATGGTCGGTGGCAATCCATTTACCGTCACGCATTACGGTGATGTAGTCGGAAATGCGTTTGATCTCGGCCATCTTATGGGAGATGTAAATGATGCCGACGCCTCTGTCGCGGAGCATATTGATGATTTCGAAAAGGTGTTCAACTTCCTGCTCGGTAAGAGAAGAAGTGGGCTCATCGAAAACGATTATTTTGGAATTATAGGAAACCGCTTTTGCGATTTCGACCATCTGTCTTTGGGAAACAGACATGGTGCTCATGATACGGTGGGGGTCAACGTCGATTCCGAGTTCGTCGAATACCGCCTTGGTATCCTTATACATTTTCTTTTCGTCAACCATAACTCCCGCAATGGTGGGGTAACGTCCGAGCCAGATGTTATCCATAACGCTGCGTTTAAGAGCCTGGTTGAGTTCCTGGTGTACCATGGCGACGCCGTTTTCCAAAGCCTCTTTACTGATTTTGAAATTTATCTCCTTGCCGTCAAGAAGAATCTGGCCGCCGTCTTTGGCATATATACCGAAGAGGCATTTCATAAGGGTGGATTTTCCGGCGCCGTTTTCGCCCATAAGAGCATGAACGGTTCCCGCTTTAAGTTCAAAGTTTACGCCGTCCAATGCTTTTACACCGGGAAACGTTTTTGTGATGCCGGTCATTTTCAGAAGAACATTCTGATCCATAATCGCCCTTCCTCCTTTACTCAAAAAATAGAAAAAGCTTGTTCAAAGGTTGACAGAGAACGGCAAACAACACTGCTTTGTGCCGTAGTGGCGCTTGCCGTTCCCTGCCGGAAATGCAAGACAGGCAGCTGCCGCTAAAGCGGCAGCTGCCAAAAAAATTGACTGTAATTTATATCTTATAAATTATTCGCCGGTATAAGGTGCAAATGCAACGAAGAGTTTTGCATTGCTGTCGGGAGCGATGGAGAAACGTTCGTCGTTAAGACCTGCGAAAGCATCAACAGGGGTTGCACCGCCAACGATTGCTTCAACAGTTGCGCGGATTGCTGCTGCCATACCAACGTTATCCTGTTTAACAGTACCGGTCATAGCGCCGTCAGCGATAAGTGCTTTTGCACTGTCGGTTGCGTCAACGCCGAATACGGGAACAAGGTGACCGCCTTCTACGTTATAGCCTCTTTCCTGGAGGGATGCTACAACGCCTTCTGCCATACCGTCGTTATTGCAGATTACGAGTTCGATCATGTTGCCAGCGCCTTCGTTATAAGTTACGAAGTTGGTGTCCATGTAGTCTTTTGCTGCTGCTGCGGACCACTGACCGCCAAGGTCTACCTGGTAACGTGCGTTTTCTGCTGCGGAAGCATCGAAATACTGAAGAGCGGGTTTGCCTGCTGCTTCGAGAACGATGTTAGCGTCTTCTACGCCATACTGGGTTCTGTAGATAGCTTCGATGTTTGCTTCGTCACCTTTCATGAGTGCATAGGAGATAACGCCGTCGCCGTTGAAGTCAACTGCATCATAGTTAGCAACAAGATAATCGCCGATCATTTTGCCCTGCATGTGGCCTGCTTCGGGAGCATCGGTACCGATGAAGCAAGTGTTTGCATGTGCATCAAGAACAGGAACATCAGCGCCGTCGGTGCCGATTGCGCGGTTGAAGAATACTACGGGAATGTCGCCTGCAGCTGCAAGAATTTCTTCTGCTGCGTCAACAGAACCGGAAGTTACAAGGTTTACAACGAGAAGGGTGGAACCACCAGCGATAGCGGTTTTAACCTGGTCGAGCTGTTTTGCTTGGTCGTTTGCTGCAAACTGGTTGTCATATTCGACACCGAGTGCATCGAGTTCTTCGTTGAGTGCAGAACGTACAGTGCTGAGATAAATATCAGCTTCATCGTACCAGAATACGGAAACTTTAGCTCCGCCTTCAGAAGTGGTGCCGCCGCAGGCTGCAAGGCCGAAGACCATTACGAAAGCGAGAGCCAATGCAAGAATTTTTTTCATTATTAATCCTCCTAGAACTTTTTTGGCAGTGTACACTGCCGGTAATCATAGACACTTTATTGTATAAAAGTAAAGTTTTATTCATATTTTTAACAAAATGAATAAACAATACCTTCAATTTATATCTATTTTGCCATGGCGAAATATATTCGTGTTTTTCATTGAAATACAACTTTTTCTTAAAATAGACATATAATACTATAATTAAGCCGGCAACATGCGTTTAAAATCGCTTGACTCTTGATTTTTTGCCTTTGTTTTGATATAATTTTTGATACCTCGGAGGCATAGCTCAGCCGGTTAGAGCGCTTGCTTCACACGCAAGAGGTCCACGGTTCGAGTCCGTGTGTCTCCACCAAACATTGGAAAAAGCTGACGGTTTTTAAAATCGTCAGCTTTTTTCTTTATAATAATTGAACAGGAAACAGCACAGTGCTATACTTAAACCATAAATTTCTTAAAGGGGATGACGCCATGCCGCCTATGAATCCGAGAGGATTTCTTACCGAAGAAGAAAAAGAAAACATGCCGAAAGTCACCTTTGCGCTTTTAAAACGCATTATGGCCTATCTTACGCCTTATTGGTCGAAATTTATTCTGGTTTTCGCAACAATTCTTGTTTCTTCCGTGCTCGGTCTTCTTCCCAGCATCATCACCGGACGAATCGTTGACGAAGCCCTTGTGGGCAAAGACATGGCGCTTCTGATAAAGCTTCTTTTCATGGCGCTTGCAACTTTAACAGCTTCTCAGCTCGTTACCGTTCTTACAAACTACCTTAATTCCTGGATAAGCCAGCACATAGTTTTCGACATGAAGAACCAGATGTATGCTCATCTTCAGAAAATGAGCCACGCTTTCTTCACAAGCGAGCACCAGGGAGATATCATAACACGAATGAACACCGATGTAAGCGGCGTTTCCACCGTCATTTCTTCCACCCTGAGCAGCATTCTCAGCAACATTGCCACCGTTGTAACAACCCTTGTTGCTCTTTTCGGAATGAATGTTAAAATGGCTGTTGTCGGAATTCTTGTTATTCCGCTTTTAATCGCCCCCACCCGCTCCGCCGGACGCACAAGATGGAAGCTTCTTTCCGAAAGCCAGGAAAAGAACGACGAAATGAACCAGCTTATAAACGAAACTTTAAGCGTAAGCGGTTCGCTTCTTACAAAGCTTTTCACCCGCGAGGAAAGCGAATATGAGCGCTTTGTGAAGGTCAACAAAGAAGTCACCGAACTTGGTCTTAAAGAACAGCTCAGCGGAAGAGCCTTCCGCATGATGATGGGAATTTTCACCCAGCTTGGCCCGCTTCTCATCTCTTTTGCCGGCGGATAT